>NZ_LOHE01000054.1 GCF_001559865.1 Abyssisolibacter fermentans | reverse complement strand
TGCTGTAAGTTTCTGAATTAGAAGTTTTCAGTGAATTCGAAGGCATACTGAGTTGGTATGTCGAGGATTTAATGGACATCTTCTAATGAGAAAGATGCAGTATAGTATTTAATTTTCTATGAATAATCTGGGTTTAATATAATTAGATGAAATAACTATATAATTGATTAAATTTAGATGGGAGAGAATACTTATGGAGGTAAGAAGGCTTAATATAGGTGATGCTGAAAAAGTTATTGATATGCTAGAAAATTTTAGGTCAGAAAAAATAACAGGTGACAATGCTATTAAATTCTTAAATGATAAAAAGAACTATTTAGTTGCATGTTTAAATGATGACAAAATCGTAGGATTTATTTTAGGATATGAATTACAGAGATATGATAATCAAAATAATATGATGTATGTACATGAAGTGGATGTATTATCTGAATATAGAAGACAGGGTATTGGGAAAAAAATAATGTATGAATTAAAACAAATATGCAAGAGAAAAAATTTGTGCAAGATGTTTCTTATTACAAGAAAATCAAATATACCAGCTATAAATCTTTATAAGACAACTAAAGGAAAATCAAGTAATGATGATGATATAGTTTTTTGGTATGAGAGTGAATCATTCTAGTAAATATATAAAATTAAAGCTATTAAATTACTCATTTGATAATCAATGTTATATAAATGCATAAATGTGATAAAAATATAATAGAAAGCATAAATTTTTTACTGCTAAAAATTGAAATAGACGTTATTATATGATACCATTAAATAATGAGTATTAACTAGGAAGGAAGGATAATTATATGGAAAATAATAATGATAAATCTAAAATTCCATCTAACTTTATTAAAAATATTATAAATAAAGATTTAGAAGGATACTTATTAGACAAAAAAATTCATACAAGATTTCCGCCTGAACCAAATGGATATTTACATATAGGACATGCTAAGTCAATATGCTTAAATTTTGGTTTAGCTAAGGAATATGATGCTCCTTGTAATTTGAGATTTGATGATACTAATCCAGTAAAGGAAGATACGGAGTATGTAGATTCTATACAAGAGGATATAAAATGGTTAGGTTTTGATTGGGAAGATAGAAAGTATTATGCTTCTGATTACTTTGAAAAGCTATATGAGTATGCGGTCAAGCTTATAAAAAAGGGGAAAGCATTTGTTTGTGATTTAAGTGCAGATGAAATTAGAGAATTCAGAGGAAATTATGAAAAGCCAGGCAAGGAAAGTCCATATAGGAAAAGAACTATAGAAGAAAATTTAAAATTGTTTGAAGAGATGAAGAATGGTGTTTATGGTGATGGTGAGAAAGTTTTAAGAGCTAAAATAGATATGGCTGCTCCAAACATAAACATGAGAGACCCTGTAATATATCGTATAGCTAAAGTAGAACATCATCGTACAGGTGAAGAATGGTGTATATATCCAATGTATGATTTTGCACATCCATTGTCAGATGCACTTGAAAATATAACACATTCTATTTGTACTTTAGAATTTGAAGATCATAGACCATTATATGATTGGTTTTTAAAAGAGCTTGAAATAGAAAATCCTCCAAAACAAATAGAATTTGCTAGACTAAATTTAACAAATACAATAATGAGTAAAAGACATTTAAGAAATTTGGTTGAGCAGGAAGTGGTAGAAGGATGGGATGATCCTAGAATGCCTACTATTTCTGGATTAAGAAGAAGAGGATATACTCCTGAAGCTATAAAAAATTTCTGTGAAAAAATTGGAGTTGCTAAAAGCAATAGCCTTGTAGATATATCAATATTAGAACATTGTATTAGAGAAGATTTAAAAGATACTACAAGGACTACAATGGCAGTTTTAAACCCCCTAAAGATAATAATAACAAATTATCCTGAAGGAGAGGTTGAATACTTAGATGCAGATAATAGTAGAACTAATTCTGAACTAGGAAAGAGAAAAATACCTTTTGCTAGAGAAATATATATTGATAGAGAAGATTTTATGGAGAAGCCGCCAAAGAAATTTTTTAGGCTTTATCCAGGAAATGAAGTTAGACTGAAACATGCATATTTTATAAAATGTGAAGAAGTGATCAAAGATGAAAATGGAAATGTCATAGAGCTACGATGTACTTATGACCCAGAAACTAAAAGTGGTACTGGATTTACTGGTAGAAAAGTTAAAGGGACACTCCATTGGGTATCAGCAAAGCATAGTCTTAAATCTGAAGTTAGGTTATATGATCATCTTATGTTAGAAGATGAAGCAGGAGAAAATATAATAAATGAAAATTCGCTTAAAATATTAAAAAATTGCTATATAGAAGAATCAATGAAAGATGTAAAAGCTGGTGAAAGGTATCAGTTTATGAGACATGGTTTCTTCATTTGTGATAAAGCTGGAGAAAAAGCAGTTTATAACAGGATAGTATCATTAAAAGATAAATGGAAAAAAATAAAGAATAAGAAATAAATATATTAGGGGTATATTAAAACACAACGTTTTTATATACCCCTTTTTAGAATTTTTAGTTCTAATAATAACAATTACAAAAAATAATAACTAATAATAAGAAGAAAAATAATAATGAACTACCATTACAACAATCCGACAATCCACTAAAAAGACCTTTTATATCAGACATTCTTTAACCTCCTCAGATATTCAAAATATATAATATATTATATGCTAATATACTATTAATGTGAATTTATTGGAGAATAGAACATAAGGTACATGAAAAAAATAAATTAGTCAGATTATGACTAGTTCATTTTTTTATGTACCTTAATTCTAAATAGTATACTTTGATAATGGTAGAGATATACATTCAAATAAAAGTGTATAAATAGCAGTACTAGAAAGTATACTTGGCAAAAATAATGCTATTACAAATAGTGTTGGAAACACAACTAATGATAAATACTTCATATTTCTCCTTCTTTTATTGCTGATAATTGGTTTATTTGGGTGATCAGCAGGAGAATATATATATAATAAAACTATGCATAGTATAAAAATTATTATTTTATAAATATTGTTAGGAACAATATTTATTGCCAAAACTATGGCAGTAGAATATATAGCTAGAGTTAAAAAGAAACATCGCCAATATGTACTTGCGTGTAAACCACCTGCAAAAATTCTTAAACTACCAAAGAATAACATTACAACTATTAAATTTTGTGTCAAATGAAAAAAATAGAAGATAAATAAATACATAATGGTTTTAGAAAGTTCATTAAATAGACATTCAAAACCAAACTGTATTTTTAAGACTTCTATCTCACTTAAATTTGGATTTTGTTTTTTAATATGCCTTGTCAAGTATTGAGCGAATCTGTCCAAGTTTTTCCTCCTTTAGTTCAAATTTAATCATAAACTCAGTTTCAAATTCATTACTTAGTACATCAATAGTACCTCGGTACTTTTCGACAAGTTGTTTAACTATATATAAACCATAACCGTGGTCACTTTGTTTGTGAGTCTTAGTACTAAAACCTCTTTGAAAAATATTCTTTTTAGTTTCATCATCTATAACTGGACCATTGTTTGCAATAGATAGGTGATAGATGTCATCTTCTATATAGGTAGCTATAGATATTACCTTATTATCTTCCATATCAGTAGATAATAACGCTTCAAGTCCATTATCTACTATATTACTTACAATACTTATTAAATCAGTATCATCAATATCTAATACGTCAATAGAAACTTCAATAGAAACTTCAAAGTTAATGTCTTTTTCAAAAGCTACATTACTTTTAACAGCAAGTAAGCCATCTAAATAATCATTACCTGTATCATTTATCTGATAACCGACCTTTAAGTCTGAACCAATTTTACTTAAATAAGCTTGAATTCTGTCAACGCTATTAGGTTTATTTAGCAAGCATATAGCATAAACAGTATTTATGTGATTTGCAAAATCATGCTTTTCTTTTCTAACAATGCTTATTAATGATTCTAAATTATGTACATGCTCTTGTTGAAGAACATATTTTGATTTAACTTTTTCTAGATTCACTATCTTCTTAAAATTTATACAGATAATTATAACAAAGCCTAAAAACAATGTTAGTAAAAGAATTTCATATATAATAATATAATTTTCCTGCTTATTCATAATGCTGTTTATTGTAACAAGTAAAACCTCTAATATAAATAAACAAGATAAAAGATAGGTATCTACTAAAGACAAATTCTTTATGAAATCTGCAAGTTTAAATTTTTGATTATAAACATGTGTAAAAATAAGAATTAAAAATTTCGCTAATATGGAAACAAAATAGTAAAATTCGCTTAATGAAGCATCTAGGAAAGGTTTAATAGTAATAATTAAAAATATCTCAAAGCATATGTAAGAAGTAAAAATAAGCAAAACCGTTCTAAATATTGGTAAAAAAAAGTGTTTTCTATCTAATATAGATATAAGAAATACAATAAAAAGCGTAACTGCAAATGTATGATATCCAAAAGGTATATTATAAGTAGACCAAAAAGTGAAAATTGAACTCAAAATAGAAAAAAGAAAAATTTTAATAATAATTTCTATATTTACTTTTTTATTATACAGAGTAGCATAATAAGTACTTATTAATAATACATTTTCAGTTAAACAACTAATATATTCAAAATATGAATCCATAAATATCACCTACCATTAATATTAAACCTTACCCTAAATTATTTAAGTAATTCTTTTGGGCATTCTTTTTGCTCAGAATGAATCAAAGATATAGAGTTTACTGTAAATGTACCAACAAGTAAGCCTACCTTAGCTAATAAACTTTTTTTCATAATTTCTCCTCCTTTTTAAGAAATATTTTATAATTGCAATTGCTATGGATGTTAAAAACAAAAATAAATCCATAATTAATTATAGCATATAATAGTAATATGTAAAATAAATATAATATATTATATATTTTAACAAAATTCTTCATAAAATGATATAGTATTAAAAAAATATATATGTAAGTTTACTACTTTAAGATAAAAGACAACATGCCAAGACATAGTTCAATTCATTATCCATTATGTGTAAATTACATATCAATATATTAAATTATATCATGTTTTCCTTAAAAAGAAAATAGTACGAACAAAAGAATGGTTTTTTGCATCAAGTTACTTTATATATATTTTATCTTAGATGTTTAATCACAAGTACGTAAATAGATATCTAAAACTAGCTACATTAAAACTAAATAAGTTTTAATCTTTTTGTATTGATTTTTTAAAACGTATGATATATACTGCTACTAGCATATTTATTGAATTAAATATTTTGCTTTTTTATATCGTTATTTTTTATTAAATTGTGAGGTAAATATTTATGCAATGACACTATTCTGCTATTTCCAACAAAATTATTTGTTAATGATTTGACATTCTTTAATAATTATTACTTTCTCTAATTTATAAATTAGAGCAGGATTGTTATGTTGTTTATAGAATAAAAATAAATAACGAGAAATATTTAAGATTAGTAGGTGATTAGTATTATAAGAAAAAAATTAGGTGACTTGTTAGTTGATGTTGGTAAAATTTCTAAAGAACAGTTAATAGAGGCTTTAGATGAACAAAAGAAGTCAGAAAATAAATTAGGAGAAATACTAGTTAGGGATGGCTATGTTTCTGAAAAAGATATAATACAGGTTTTAGAATATCAGTATGGTATACCGTATGTAGATTTAGACAAATATTTTATTGATCCTAACACAACTTCATTAATAAGTGAAAAATTAGCAAAAAAACATACTTTAATACCCATAAAAAAAACTGGAAATACTATATTGGTATCTATGCTAGATCCTTTAAATTTGTTTGCTATAGATGATGTTGAAATTGCTACTGGTTTAAAGGTACAACCAGCTATATCTACTAAATCTGACATTCTTAGACTAATTGATAATTATTATGGAAAGCAAAGTGCAGAGAAGGCTGTTGAAGATTTTAAGAAACAATATAATGTAAAAGATTTTGATAACATAGATGAACAAGTTTTGAATGATATAAACAATGCACCAGTAGTAAGATTAGTGAACTCAATAATAAGACAAGCAATAAAGGCTAGAGCTAGTGATATACATATAGAACCATTTGAATCAAGAGTAAGAATAAGATTTAGAATTGATGGTAACTTGCAAGAAATAATGACACCTTCAAAATCTACACATTCAGCGATTATAACAAGAATTAAAATAATGGCTAATATGGATATAGCTGAAAAAAGATTGCCTCAAGATGGAAGAGTAGAGATAAAACAAGGTGATACAGATGTGGATTTGCGAATTTCAATACTTCCTACAGTCTTTGGAGAAAAAATTGTTATAAGATTATTAGATAGAAATAATTTTATAAAAAGCAAATATGATTTAGGCCTATCTCATAATAATATTATCAAATTTAGTGATATGCTAAAAAATCCACATGGAATAATATTGATTTCAGGCCCTACAGGTAGTGGTAAAACAACCACTTTATACACAATATTAAAAGAGTTAAATACTATTAATAAAAATCTTATAACTGTAGAAGATCCTGTAGAATACAGCTTGGATGGTATAAACCAAGTTCAAGTAAACAGCAAGATTGGTTTAAATTTTGCTGATGGATTAAGGTCAATATTAAGACAAGATCCTGATATTATTATGATTGGTGAAATAAGAGATACAGAGACTGCTCAGATAGCTGTAAGGGCAGCAATTACAGGACATTTAGTTATTAGTACTATTCATACTAATGATGCGCCGTCAACTATTACTAGATTAATAGATATGGGTATAAAACCATATTTGATATCTGGTTCAGTCGTTAGTATTGTAGCACAGAGATTAGTTCGAAAGATATGTCCTGTGTGCAAAGTAAAATATAAGCCTGATGAATATGAAATGAAAACATTAGATATAGATAAAAATACCTTTCTTTATAAAGGGAAAGGATGTAGTAAGTGTTATAATACTGGCTATATAGGTAGAACTGGAATTCATGAAATTATGTACATTGATAATGAAATACGTAATTTAATAGATAATAAATCTTCGATAACTACAGTAAGGTTAAAGGCAAAAGAAAAGGGAATGATATCATTAATTGAAAATTGCAAGGAACTTGTGTTAAAAGGCATTACAACTATAGATGAATTAAGTAGAATTACATATATGATGGAGTAGGTGAATAGATGGAACTAATAAGTTTACTTAAAACAGCAATTGATAAAGGAGCTTCAGATATACATATAACTGTAGGTAGTGCTCCAGTGATGAGAATAAACGGACAGATGTATTTTATTAATGACAATAAACTAACACCTGATGATACTTTAAATTTTGTAAAAGAAGCTTTAGATGCTGATTGTTTAGAGAAGTTGATAAATATAGGTGAAATTGACACATCTTTATCTATTGCTAAGCTTGGGAGATTTAGAATTAATGCATATAAACAAAGAGGTACATATTCATTAGCTATGAGATCTGTTGGAGCAGATGTTCCTACTATAGAAGACTTGGGACTGCCAAATATTATTAGCGAATTATCCAGAAAAAAACGTGGTTTGATTCTTGTAACTGGTCCAACAGGTAGTGGAAAATCTACAACTTTAGCTACAATGATAAATCAGATAAATGAAGAAGAAAGATGTCATATACTAACACTTGAAGATCCTATTGAATATTTACATAAACATAAAAAAAGCATTGTTAATCAAAGAGAGATAGGAAGTGATTCGAGAAATTTTGCTAATGCTTTAAGGTCATCACTAAGACAGGATCCGGATGTAATACTAGTTGGTGAGATGAGAGATTTGGAAACTATATCAATAGCTTTAACAGCAGCTGAAACAGGTCATTTGGTATTATCTACACTTCATACTATAGGTGCTGCTAAAACAATTGATAGAATTATAGATGTATTTCCAGTCCATCAGCAACAGCAAATCAAAGTGCAGTTATCTGCTGTATTGGAAGGTGTAATTTCTCAACAACTTGTTCCTAGAGTTGATGATAATGGTAGAGTAGCAGCTTTTGAAATAATGACTATAAATAGTGCTATTAGAAATTTGATTAGAGAAGGAAAAACACATCAAATACAAACTGTGATACAGACAGGACATAAATTTGGAATGATTACTATGGACAATTCACTACTCAACCTGTATAGACATGGGAATATTTCAAGACAAGATGTTTTAAACTTTGCAATGGATAAGGATATGGTTAGCAGGTACATTTAAGTATAAAGAGGTGTGTTAATGCCGGAATATAAATATATTGCTATAAACAGAAATGGTGAGAGAATAAATGCAACTTGTAATAAAAAAGATGAAAATGAAGTACTTTCTTTAATTAGAGAAAATGGATACAAGCCTATAAAAATTGATAGAATTGTTCAAAGCAAAAACATTGAGTTTAGTCTTTTTCAAAAAATAAAAACAAGGGATATAGCTTTGTTTTGCAGACAATTTCACGCTATGCTCGATGCAGGACTAACTATTATGGATTGCTTACATATACTAAGATATCAAACACAAAATAAAAAACTCTGTTCGGTTATTAATGATATGTGTGATGATGTACAAAAAGGTACTACTTTTTCTGAAACTATTAATAAACATCCAGATGTTTTTCCAGAGCTTTTATCTAGCATGGTACAAGCTGGTGAAGTCAGCGGAAAGTTGGATCTTATAATGAAAAGAATGGCAGTCCATTACGAAAAAGAAAATAAAATTAACAACAAGATAAAAAGTGCTATGATATATCCAATTGTTTTAAGTGTTATTGCTGTTTGTATAGTTATATTTTTATTAGTATTTGTAATGCCTACTTTTGTGGGCATGTTTGAGGATAGTGGTGTTGAACTACCTGCCGTTACTAGAGCATTGTTAGGCTTTAGTAATATAATAAAAGATTATTGGTACATAATATTTTCTTTGTTGATAATATCTATTATATTTATTAGGAGATATTTTAATAGTGATTCAGGAAAGATGATTTTAGACAGTGTAAAATTAAGGGTTCCTATAGTGAAAAATATGTTGAAGAAGATAATAACGAGTAGATTTACTAGAACTTTAGCAACTTTACTATCTAGTGGTGTACCACTCATAGAAGCTATAGACATTGTTTCTAGAGTAGTAGGTAATAAAGTAGTTGCTAAGGGATTACAAAAAACTAAAGAAGATATAAGCAAAGGTTCTGACTTAGCAAATCCTATAAAAGCAATTGGGGTGTTTCCTCCAATGGTTTTTTCAATGATAAGTATTGGAGAAGAATCTGGTTTATTAGATGATATGCTAGACAAAACCGCTGACTTTTTTGATGATGAAGTAGAAAACACAATGCAAAAGGCAGTAACTTTATTAGAACCCATAATGATTGTAATAATGGCTTTAATCATAGGTTTCATTGTACTAGCAATGGTTATGCCTATGTTTGATATGATTAATACTATTAAGATGTAATACGTTGTTTTGGAAGGAGGTGAAAACATGAAAAAATTAAAGCGTAGGAAAGGTTTTACTTTAATAGAACTTATAGTTGTTATTGCTGTTTTAGGTATATTAACTGCTATTGCTGTACCTAAATATTCTACTATGAAAGATAAGGCAAGAGAAGCAGTTGATATGGAAAATATTATGAATATGCAAAAAGCCGTTGATTTATATTATGCAGAATATGACAAATATCCAAAAGATTCCACAGATTTAAAAGCTGCTATTCTAGATGTATTAGATACAGTTCCTGAACCAAAAGCTTGCACTGTTTTTTATATGGATAAATCGACTGGTAAAGTTAAATCTGGGGCGTCACTTCCAGATTCTGGGGCAGTTGAAATAAAAGAATAATTTATTTTTCTATAGTTATAATAATAAATTAATATTATGATGTTTACATTTTTTGTACTTTAACATAGTTGTATTTGAGAATAACATTGTAAATTTAATCAGGAGGTACACTATGAATTCATTAATAATTATAATATCATTAGTATTTGGTTCTTTTTTAAACGTGTGTATATACCGCATTCCTAGGAATGAATCAATAGTGTACCCCCCATCACACTGCACAAAATGTGGTTCAAGGTTAAAAGTACTTGATTTAATACCAATATTTAGCTACTTGTTTTGTAGAGGAAGGTGCAGGTACTGTGGGGAAAAAATATCTATGCAGTATCCTATAGTTGAACTTCTTAATTGTGCATTGGTATTCTTTGTTTATTTGAAGTACAACCTTTCAATAAGCTTTATAATATATACAGCATTGACTAGTGTATTGATTGTTATAAGCTTCATTGATTACTATCATCAAATTATACCTGATGAACTAGTGATATTTTGTTTGATTTTAGGAATTATTTTTAATTATATTTTTCATAATTTCCTGGGCGGTTTTTTAGGCTTAATAATTGGTGGTGGGTTGTTTTTATTAATTTCATTAGTAAGTAAAGGTAATATGGGCGGTGGTGATATATTACTTATTGGAGCATTAGGTTTTATATTTGGATGGAAAGAAATTTTACTAATTAGTTTATTTTCTTTTGTTATAGGTGCTGTAATATCTGTCGTATTAATATTAGTGGGTATTAAAACAAGAAAGGACTATATACCATTTGGACCTTTTATAGCAATTTCTACATATATTGTCTTATTGTTTGGAAACGAAATGTTAGTATGGTATATACAAAACTACATAAATTTTTAAGAGGTGAATTTTCATATGTTTGGTAAAAAAGTTCTTTCGATAGATTTTGGAAGTAAAAATTTAAAGCTTGTTCAAGCTAAAATTGCAAACAAAAATATTACTATAGAAAAGACAGAAAAGATAGAGTTACCTGATGGGTATATCACAAATGGAGCAATTATAAATCATGCTGAGGTATGTGAACTTATAAAACAAACTATCTTAGATAAGAATTTGAAGGCGGAATATTGTAATGTTACTTTAAACAGCTCTGATATTTTAACTAGAGAAATTATAGTACCTTCTGTAAACAGTGAAGAGTTAAATTCTATGCTGAGATATGAACTAGAAGAATATTTGCCTGTAAATTTAGACAATTACTTTATCGAATGTAAGCAAATTGAAAATATAGATGATAATGATTTAAAAAAACAAAGAGTATTTGTTGCAGTAGCTCCGAAGGTTTTAGTAAATAAGTATATTGAATTGGTTAAAGACATAAAGCTAAAGCCTCTAGTAATGGATATTAACACCAATGCTGTATCTAAGTTATTCATAAAAGAAAATAAGTGTAATAAAACAAAAAAAGCAAATATAGATGAAACATGTGCAATTATAGATATAGGTTATAGTAATATGTGTGTTACAGTAATTACTAATGAAGCAATACAACTAAGCAGATTATTTGAATACGGGGGCAATGATTTAGATGTAAACATAGCTAATGCTTTTAATTTTACGATAAAACAAGCAGAAGAATTAAAACATGAGGGATTAATTAATCTCTTAAATGAAGCAGATAGAAAGATTGTAGATGATATTAATAATAATTTTATTAACAAAATTATAGAAGATATAAACAGAATTTTCAGATACTATACAAACAAAAATCGTGGAAATCAAATAGACAAGCTTTATATTTGTGGGGGGATATCTAATTTAAAAGGATTAGCTGCGTATATATCAAATAGTTTAGAATTACCTGTTTTGAAGTTTGATAAATTAAACAGTATAAGGTTTAATAAAAAAGAGAGTTTTAGCTCGTTAGAATGTTTTGTAAATGCGATTGGTACCTTATATAGAATGGAGTAAAATATGAAGGATATAAATTTTTTTTCATACCATATAAATTCAAAGAAAAAAAATACAAAAAAGAACATGAATGTTTTTGTTTTTATAATTGTATCGATAATAGTTTTTGGGGGTTTTACTGGTTGGGCTAAATGGAAAATTAAAAGTCTTGAACAAGCTATAGATGATACAAATAAAACATTAGAATCTAAGGATTTAATAGATAAAATTACTGAATTGAATGACGATAAACAAAAGAAACGTATAATGATTAAATACTATGATGCTGTAAATGATATCAATGATAAATTTACAAGTATACAAAATATAGAAAGTAATGTAATTTGTAAAATAGCTGAATGTATGCCTAAAAAAATGTCGTTACAGATATTAAGTATTGATGAAAAAGGAATTGTCATGCAAGGTTCATGTAATAACAGAACCTCTATAGCTGAATTTGAGCATAATCTGAAGTTAGTGAATGAATTTAAGCAAGTACATGTAAAAAGTATTGACAATTTGAATGACGAAGAAGATACATATATTTTTACTGTGAATAGTATAATAAACCCAGATTAATCATAGAAAAACAAATAATATGAATAATCAGGGCTGCAAAGGATGGTCAAAATGAATATTAGCAAAAGAGAGAAGATATTACTAGCAATACTAGTAATACTTTTAGGATCTTATTCTTTCTATAATTTCATAGCTTCTCCATATTTAGATGAAATAAATCTACTAAAGCAAGATTTAAATAATAAAACTACGGAATTAAAGAATGTAAATATTAGCAAATCAGAGATAGAAGATATACAAAAAGAGATTAAAGCTTTACATGCCAAGATTTGGACTGTAACAGAAAGATTTTTCCCTTCTTATGAACAAGAAAAAATAATAACTCTACTTGACAAAATGCTTAAGGATTCAAACCTAGACGGTTATTCAATGAGTTTTATACCTGTAGAGATTATAGATATATATGAAGAAAAAGATAATAACAGTAATAATGAAGGTGAAACACTTTTAAATGAAATAGCCGACATTTATTTTTCTCCTGATGACAAAAAACAAAATAAAGAAAATAAAGAAAATAACGAGAAAAATAATGGTGAGCAAAAGCCTATAAAGTTGAAAAAAGCTTCAGTTTCAATTTATTTTAGAGGTAGTTATAATGGTATTATTAATTTTTTAAAAAAGATTGAGCATTATAATAAAAAAATCATAGTGAGTTCATTGAACATTAATGTTTCAAATGACGAAAAAGATTATCTAAATGGAAGTATTATTTTAGATTTATATTCTATTAAAAAGCTTCATAAGCAAGACACTGAGTATTTAGCTTGGGATTATGATAATGATTATGGCAAAAACAATCCATTTTACTACCAAGATAATAGTGTTAGATTTGACGAATTGTATATTGAGGATTTTGTTATGACAGTCAAGCCTGAAAGTTCTGTAATGCCTACTGTAACTATTAAACAAAATAGTGATTATAAAAATGAGACATTTATTTATGCAGATAATAAAGGAATAGAAAATATTGAAATAGAAGTAATATCTAAAGATGATAAGTATTATTATAAATATAAAACAGAAGATATGTCTTATCCAAATGATTATAACAATAGTATTGAATTCATGCCAAATAATGACTTTATTTATATGACTATTTACACTCATGAACGTAATTCTAGAGAAGATATTTCAGGATGCAATATCAAGGCTTCGAATTTAACTGATAAGAGCATGATTATCAGAGTTATAAATGATGATAAAAATAGACCAAGAGTTACAGTGATTAAAAAAGGTAATATAATAATAAAAGATTAATAAGATTATTTTATTATAAAGAATAAAAATAGAATCAAAAAAAGGATTAATAGGTGAAAAGCATGTTTAAGGATAATAGAGGTATTACCTTAATAGAAATTGTAGTTACCATTGCAATATTAGGAATTGTTATAGTTCCAATATATACTATGTTTTTAGCAGGTTTAAAAACGAATGCAAAATCAACTAAATTGATGACAGCAACGGATTTAGCACAAGAATATATGGAAGATATAAAATGTTCAAATTCTGTTATTGTTGGAAAACAAACTATACAAAAAGATGGATACACGATTGATATTAATATACAACCAACTGAATATAGTTTTGGTAGTAATGAAAACACATCAGTAAGTTATGATATGAAAATTATAGTTGATAAAAACGACAAAAACAATGTTTCTGTAAATAATGAGGATGTCTATATTTCATCTGAAGAAGCTGTTTTTGATATTAGTTGTGATGAAACTAGCTTACAACTTAATTTATATGATAATGATATGAAAAAGAAAACAGAAGTAGTTTCAAAAGAACCTAATAAAGCAGGTCATATTTCGGTTGAAGCATATGAAAATATGAATTTTGTTATTAGTGCAAAAAACAACTCAAATAAAGATTTCAAAATAGATTTGTACCAGTCAAAAGATGCTGTAAGTGAATATGAATTAAAATACACAAGCAACAATATTATATTTAAACCAAAGGTTAGTATAGATGATTATAATTATGATAAAGATTTTAGGCTTTATTTAGTAACTATAGATATAAAAAGATTAGATCCGAAAACTAATACTTATACAGTTTTAGATAGTATTAAAAGTTATAAATCCTTTTTTGAATAGGGTGTGGTATTTATGTCTTTATCAGGTAAATTTAAGAAAAGAAGAGGTTCTACATTAATATTACTTTTAAGTATAGTTTCTGTATTGTCTATACTTGGAATAACTATTATGACTATAACTATTTCAGAGTATAAAATGAAGAAATTAGATAGTAAAGCCAAACTTAACTTTTATATGTCAGAAGCAGGTTTGGATGAAGCATATGGTATTATAGGAGAAGTTGTAGAAGAAGCAGTTAATTACGGAAAAGAAAAAGTTAATAATTATATGAATTCATTGGATTTAGAAGCTGAAATGGAAAAAGAAGACAGTCCATACATATTAGAAGACGGCAGTATTAATCATGAACTAATTAAACAAGAACAAAGATTAGTGTTTGAAAACGGATATAAGAAATATATTACTGAGCCTGTTGGTGGAAAATCAAGGGTAATCGATAGTATAGAGAGAGCTTCATATAATATTAATCACAATGGTATAAGACCAGTAGTGGATGTTGAACAAAATATTATTAATTTTGATGATGATAGTTTAATAACTTTAAACGTAAAGTCAACATTTAATAATGACAACATAAAGAAGGTCCTATCAGTACAATATGATATTAATTTAGCAAAGTATAATAAGGATTATAGTATACCTACTGAGATTAGTAAGGTGTTTTATAATACAGGATGGTCCAAGGCTATTACTATAGGTGGCGATTTTGTTTTCAAAAAACAAGGTAATATAAACGGTGGTGAAAATATAGTCAACGGCGATATATATGTTAATGGTAGTTCTTCGAATGCTGGAGGAATTGTTGTTTTGGCTGATGATTCTGACATAAATTTCTATGGGAAATTAATAACAAAAAAAGATACTTTAATTAATTCTTCTGATACTAAGTTTAATATCAATGGAAATCTATACACAAGGAATCTTAAAATAAGCAAGAATACAAATAATGTTGATGTAAACATTGAAAAGCTTGTTGATTTAAAAGGCAGTGTTTATGCTATGGATGATTTAGAGATAAATGGCAGCAAAGCAAATGTTAAGATAAGTGGAGGTTATTATGGACTAGCTGATAATACTGAGTCTAGTATGCATGATAAATCGAGTTGTATTAATATAAATTCAAGTGATTTAGGTAAAGAAGACGGGACTTCTTTAGAAATTGATGGAGAGACATATATTCTAGGAACAGCTTTTATTGATGTTGGTCCTGGTTATGAAACTGGAGAATCTATAGCTGTTAGAGGAAATTATAAAGCATATACATATCCACTAAACGATTTAGGAGACAGAGAAGGAAAGCAAAGTTTAAACAAGGAAAATGTATATTTTGATAGAGAAAACTATATTATACCATTAGTGACAAAATTCAAGAATGGTAAAGATTTAGTTTTATTTGATAAGGATGATTATTTAAAGTTTTATCATCAAGAATATCAAGATTCAAGTAAATTAAATTTAGGTGAAGGTATTAAATTAAGCGACAGTTCTAAAGCATACCATATGGGAGCTATTGTTCATAATGGTACAAGCTTAATAGGTTCAAATTTAAGTAAACAAAGCGGGGATATTTGGAGTTATATTAATGATTTAAAAGAAATATATCATCTGTATGTTGAAAAAATGGGCGACAAGGAAACAAGCAAAGAACAAATGACTTTAAAAGATTATGTAGATTTTGATTCTATGAATCAGGAATATTTGAATATTAAAGATGGGATAAGTAGTGAAATTGTTTTACTTGAAAATACTAATGATGATTATGTTATAATAGGTAAAAATGGAAATCTGACTGATATTCCAGATAGTGCAAAGCATGTTAAATTAGATGATAACAAAAAGGTTAAGGGTATCATTATAACTAATGGGAATTTATATATTACAGGAGAGGTAGATTTTAGAGGAACAATTATATGTAATAAAAATTTATATATGATGGGGAATTCCAAAAAGAAGATTACTTATGACGAGTCCTATATAACCAACGTAATATCTAAGAAAAGTAAAATATTTGATGGCTTATTTAATAATAATTCTAAAGACAATTATATAACTTATAAAGAATATCACAGTAGCACTGAAGGTAGTTTTACTCAAAATAAATTAATTAGCTTCAAGAATTGGAAAATAGATTATTAAAAAAAGGATGATGATTATGTATTGTATTAGAAAAAAAAGAATTATAAGCATGATTCTATCCGTTATATTCACCTTAGGTATATTAACTATCAATAACCCTGCTTTAGCAGTTAACAATGTAAAATTATCTCAAAAAAATGCAGGTGATGAAATTGAATTTGCTGGTATGAAGTGGATATTGCTAGAACCTGATTCTGGTTTTATGATAAGTAAAGATGTTGTAGGTCAAAGCAGGAAATTTGCACAAGATTTTAAAAGTGATATAAGATTTGATACATCAGATATTGAAAATATCGGCTATTGGTTAAATAATGATTTTTTTGAGAATTATTTTACTAATTTGCAAAGAGATTTCATTTTAAATACTAATTGGACAAATGATACAAAAAACAATTCTAATAGTTTTTCGCAAGGAAAGGTAGGGTTAATATCCTATGATGAATACAATAAATATAAGAATATAATCCCAAATTGTAAAAAGCATTTTTGGACTAGAAATAGTAAATCAGATAAAAGGGTTTGGTGTGTTAAAGCAAATGAAAGTATGTATTTAAAAAATGCAACTAGTGATAGCTATGTTAGACCAGTTATATATGTAAACCCAGATTGTTTTGTCAAAGATAATAAAATTATTATAGATATGGATGATCAAGACAAGAAAAAAGCACCTATTAAACTTATAAAAATGACTGATAAGGCGCAGGTAAAGGTAGAAGAGGAAGTAAATATAAAATATACTATACAACCTGAAAGCATACCAGTTTCAGATGTTATACCTGAAATATATTTAAAAGACAAACAAGTTGTTTTGGTAATGGATGTGTCAGGTAGTATGGAAGAATTAATAGAATTTAGTGATAATGAAGATGATGCTAGTAATGAAGATGATTATACAAGTATATTTGATAGTAATCTATGTCCTCAAAATGTAAAATTACACAAAACAGGTAGATATAAATGGTTGAATAATTATTTTGTAACATTTGATAAGCCAAGTGGGTGTGGAAATAATAGAATCTATTATCAAATTTTTTATTCTACTAGAGAGCAAAAAGAAATTGAAAATATGATAAAAAATTATTCATATACAGATTTTTTTAATTTATCAGAAATATATGGTAGAGCTAATTGGGCATCTGCAAATAGAAAAAACCATTTTTATCATTGGCAAAAGAATTTAGAAGGTACTTATTATAATACATCTACTAGATATAATGCATATGTTTTAGCATTTGATTATTTTAATAATAAGGTTGTTGGTTTGAAAAAGGCTGATAAATTAATAAATGAAGTATATAAAAATAAAAGAATAGATGTAATGAAAAATGTTGCTAAAGATTTTGTTTCAAAATTTAAAGGTGAAGCTTCAATAAACTTTGCTTTAGTGCCATATGATAGCATTTCACATGATTATACTTATAATGGAGAGTCTTTTGTTAATATGAAAGATTTATCAAAGTTTGATAAATTATTAGATGATATTGATAAGCTATCTATAAATAATAACAAAAATATGAGGGGCACAAATATAGGAGATGGTCTTCGAAACGCTTATTATAAACTAAGCAAATTTGATAATAACTCAAGCAAAAAATATATAATTTTGATGACTGATGGAGAGCCCACAATCTATAGTTATTACATTAAAAAAGGTAAAAGATATTATTTTGATAGTGAAGGCAAAGCTTATAATGTAGGACCTAAAAAAAATAATGACTATGAACATGGATATGAATATGCATACAAAATCACAAATGAACTTATTGCTAATGGTAGTCAAGATATTGCTCCATTTTTTATAGGGTTTAGTAACGGTGCTAATAAAGAAAAGTTAAAATCATTAAAAGATGCTTGTGGTGGCTATTATAAGGAAGCTTATGACGGCAATGTATTGGAAGATGTTTATAATGAAATAGAAAATCAAATAAAGAGTGATCTACCGATACATGGAGTGTTTTTCAAAGAAACATTTTCTGAAGGCTTTGATATAGTGAATTGTTCAGATAATTTAGTCATTGATGATAATACTGTTACAGGTAACATAGGTAGTATTCTATACAAATTAAATGATGATAAAACTGAATTTGAAGCTGAGCCTATAAATTTTTGGATTAAATTAAAAGCTTTAGAAGCAAATAAAGATTCATTTGGAAAAACAATACCATACTCTGTAAGTTTGGATTCTGCTGGTAATAATATGTCATATATTACTTATCAAGATATTGATGGAGTGCAAAATAAAAAAGAATTTAATCAACTTAATATTACTGTTTATGATACTGAGCTACCACAGTTGAAAGCAGAGTTAATTCAAATAGATGATGATAATTTTAAATTAACTACTACAATAAACAAACCTTGTGATATCTATGTCGGCAAAAAGCTTTCAGAGCAAACTGCTTCTATTGCATACATAGATGCTAAGGATGAATTCAATTTAGGACAAGAAAGTGTTTCTATAGACACATATATCAAAAAAAATGATTTACCAAATGATAGTTTTAATATAACTATTGTTGACGTACCTGAATTTGGTGAAGAAGCCAATTCAGTATCGGAAGTTGTATCAAACTTTGATTTAGATGATGTAAAGTTAAATGAATATGAACATCAAGATGATACTAGACCGGTGATATTAAGTTTTAAAGCACAGTCTAATACTAGTATTTATGAGATTAAAAGAGTGTTTAATATAGATGTTATAGATGAATTTTGGGCTACAAAAACTGATGAATTTTATACAATGAATTTCAAGCTAAACCATCCTCAGGTAATTAACGTAATAAATGAAAATGAAGTAGTTTTCACCAAAGAATTATCTGATGGAAATGTTTCTTTTGATATTAATGAATATTTATTAGAAAGTGGAAACTGTAGAATTGATTTATACGATGAGAATGAAGATATACTAAATACACAACTACTTTTATTAAACTCACTTACTAACCAAGATAATAGTTTAAATAACCTTAATATCATAGCTAGAGATGGCAATAATAATTTTGTGGTTTCGTTAATGAATGAATATGGAAATATAACAAGAAAAATATTTAATATTGATATAGATGCTATTTCACCAAATATTGATGTTCAAGAAATTGAGGGTAATAGGTTTTTAAAACTAACATTTGATGAAATAGTCGATAAAGTAAAGCTATATGTTGACGTGGATGAAAATGAGAATTATACAGAAAACGAATTATATACAAATGATGATGAAGAAATTATTATACAAGAAGATGGACTATCTGCTATTGTAAAACTTGAGAATGATTGGTATAAAAAGAAAGCAATTATAAAAGCTAGAGATGTAGCTAAAAATGTTCGATCTAAAGAATATAGTTTGCCTAATAGAAGAATTTTAGTAGAGAATGGCGTTTATGAGGAAATGACGAATCTTATACAGAATGATGACTTTAGTTTGAATGTAATTAATACCTATAATAACAAGATAGGTATGATTTTATATACTGAAAATAGTAATGTTACATTTGACTTGATATTTAACTATAAAGATGATGTTGGAAGCAATGAAGAAGATATTTTAAATATAAAGCTTATCCAGAGCAATCCAATAGAGATTTATTCATTAGATGAAGATGATAATATTAACATTTTAGATATTAATCAAATAAACATAATTAATAATAACAACACCAACAAGAATAATGAATATTCTATAAGTTTTACTAATAGTGAAAATTTGTCTCATAAAGGTTATTTGATATTTTATAACTTCTTTGTCCAAATAAAAGATAATAGTAAAACACCATTTGATAAAGTAATAAGGGCTAATTTTGATGGAGACTATGATGATGCTGTTATAAGGATACACCAACTTCCTTATACTGAGTAGAAAGGGAGCATGGAATGAATAAGCAGAGAACAGGATTTACATTAATCGAGCTATTGGTAACTCTTGGAATACTTGGACTAATGATAACCGCTTTATTTTCATTTTTTATTGGAAATGTAGATTTTTTCAAAATTACGAGTGATAACATAGATATTCAACAACATGGACAATTTTGTATGAACTATATTGTTGATGAAATAATTGTTACAAGAGATATTAAAAGCAATATACCTCTTAATGAGAGTAATTATTCTGTAGATAAAAAAAATATAAAAAGCATATTATTTAAAATAACTTCAGATGAACAATTATTAGAGTTAGAAGAAGGGGTATTCTATAATTATACTGGATTTAAATATGATAATGATTGCGTATATCAAATTTTCTACTTGGATAATAAAAAAATAGATAAAGAATTTTCTATTGCTAATTACGTTAATAATATTAATTATGAGTTTATATTTATAGAAAGTAAAATAACTGGTGTTAGAATTAATTTAACTTTAATCAAAGGTGATAAGCAAAAAAATATAGAAAATCAAGTTAAGTTTAGAAATATTAATTGTAAGGATTGATATTGTATGAGATTTAATAATAAAGGATTAACCTTAATTGAACTATTGTTAGTCATAGCATTAATTGGTATAATTAGTATTATAGCTATTCCCCAAATTAAGAGCTATGATTATGATTTAGATAGTGATAGTAAAAAGTTATATATGGATATATGTTATATTAGAACTATGGCAATGACTGAGGGTGAAGATTATAAGATTAAGTTATCTGATGGTTTTTATGAGGTTTTAAATGGCAATAAATTGATAAGGAAAGAATTATTTTCAAAGATTTGCGATATAGAAAGTGATATAGGTAATAAAACTATTAAATTCAGACATACGGGATTATTAGATACAAAATTGAACACTAAAAATATAGTAATTAAGTTAGTAAATAAAAAGAATAATAAATACAAGAAAATAGTTATAGTTTCGTATACTGGGAAAATATTATTAGAAAATGAAGTTTAATATTAGCAGAGTACCTATATTTGATATAGTCAGTTAAAAGTATTCTAAGAATTGTTTAGGATACTAATTTTAATAAAGGATTGGGTGATTTATGGAGCAAAATATTATTCTTATAGGATTTATGGGAAGTGGGAAAACGACAAATGGTAGAAGATTAGCAAGAAAACTAAATATGGATTTTATTGATACTGATAGTTTAATAGAAGAAAAAAATAAAATTAGTATTGAAGAAATTTTTAAGAGATATGGAGAAAAATATTTTAGAAAGCTTGAAAATGAGACAATATTAAGTTTATCAAATTGCAAAAATAAAGTAATATCTACAGGTGGTGGAATTATATTAAATAATAGAAATATAGATATTTTAAAAGAAAATGGTATTGTTATATTGTTAGAAAGCTCTGTAGATAATATATGTAATAACTTAAAAAATTCATACAAAAAGAGACCACTAATACAAAAGAAAAACTGGAAGGAAGATGTAAGAATCCTTATGAAAGAAAGAAAAGAAATATATGAAAATAGTGCAGATATTATTGTGAATGTAGATGGAAAAAAACATAATCAAATAGTTAATGAGATATGTTGTATTATTAAGGAGAGAGCATAAATTATTATTTATGGTTAATGTTTGATTAATTGAAGAATAAATTTAATCAATAAAGCATTCATCTTATATGCATAATCTGCAAATATATATGATAAACTTTAGATTTTCTTTGATTATATCTATTCAAGGAAATAAAAATATGTTAGTATAGAATAGTACGTAAAAGGGGAATATATGTTGAATAAAAAGAGAATACTTATAATAAATGGTCCAAATATTAATATGTTGAAAAGCAGAGATTCAATACATTATGGTATTAAGAGCTTAGAAGACATACAAGATATATGTTTAAATAAAGCTAAAGAATTAAGTGTAGATGTAGATTTTTTTCAATCAAATTCAGAAGGTGATATTGTTTCAAAGATTCAAAGTGCTATCAATAAGTACAATGGAGTCATCATAAATCCAGCTGCATATACTCATTATAGTATAGCAATAAGAGATGCACTAGAAATTTTAGATATACCTATAATAGAAGTTCATTTATCTAATATACATAAAAGAGAAGAGTTTAGGCATAAATCTGTTACAGTACCTGTATGTAATGGACAAATCTGCGGTTTGGGTTATATAGGATATGTTTTGGCTATTGAAGCCTTATGTAATGGAATAATGGAATAATAGAAATATCTAAACATTACAAGTTACATTAATGAAATTTAATTAGGATTATATTTTGCTATTAAAGCATTTATATATTTAATATTAGTAGGAGGTTGAATAATGATTTCAGCAGGTAGTTTTAAAAAAGGACTTACTTTAGAAATGAATGGAGATATTTATCAAATAATTGATTTCCAGCATGTTAAACCAGGAAAAGGAGCAGCTTTTGTAAGAGCTAAAATAAAAAACCTTAAAACTGGTGCTATAAAAGAGGATACTTTTAATCCAAATGATAAATATCCGAAAGCTCATATAGAAACAAAAGAAATGCAATATTTATATAATGATGGTGAATTATATTATTTCATGGATAACGAAACATATGAACAAATTGCATTAAATTTTGATCAAGTTGAAGAAGCAATTAAATTCTTAAAAGAAAATGACAATGCTATGATGAAGTTCTATGAAGGAAAGCCTTTCCAAATAGATGCACCTAATTTTGTGGAATTAGAAATAACTCATACTGAACCTGGGGTTAAAGGAGATACTGCTACAGGTGCTAATAAGCCTGCAACAGTTGAAACAGGAGCAGTTGTGAATGTGCCTTTATTTGTTAATATAGGTGATGTAATAAAAATTGATACTCGAACAAGTGAGTATCTATCAAGAGTTTAGGTTATAATAATAAGAAGACTTGAGAGGAGGATTATAATGGATTATTTATACGAAAAAATAAGTTATTTACAAGGTTTAGCAGAGGGTTTAGGAGTAGATGATTCTACTAAAGAAGGTAAATTACTAGTTAAAATTATTGATACTTTAGAAGATTTCGCTGATGCTATAGATGATTTACAAGATCAACAAGATGAAATGGCTGAATATGTAGAGTTCATGGATGAAGATTTATCTGATGTTGAAGAAGACATGTATGGTGAAGAAGACTTCGACGATGAAGAAGATTATTATGATGAAATATGTGATTGTGAAGAAGATCATATTTGCAGATGTGATGAATAATCAGGATTAATTTCCTGATTTTAATCAGAGAACTAAAATCTCTTTCATCTAAAATAAATAAAGATATGTAAAACTAGACTTTTTAAAAGGTCTAGTTTTTTTAAGCAGAGAACCCAAATCTATGATTTGGTGTGAGTCGCTTACTGCTAGGAACGAAGTGAGTAGGAGTTACAGCTTGAAAGATTAATAAAAGAGAAATAAAAAAGTAAAAATTAGAAAATAAAAAAACATAAAAACTGTGTAAGGCAAAGATTAAGAAAGCAGGGAACAAAATCTACGATTTTTGTGAGTCGCTTACTCATATGAATATGAGGTACAACTCCGCTTACTGCTAGGAACGAAGTGAGTAGGAGTTTCATCTATTACTGATGTATTATAAAAATCATATACAATTATATGGTTGTATAGTTTCAAAATGGAAACTGTGATATAATATGTGATGCAATATATTTTGGTCTTATGTTTTAGAACTATTTATAATAAATAAGAGGGGGTTTTTATTATGTATAAGGTTTATGAAACTGAAAGACTTATTTTAAAGGTAATAGATGAATCATATGCTCAATTGGTATTGGATTATTTTACTAGAAATAAGGAGCATTTAAGAAAATTTGACCCTTTGAGAAAAGAAAGCTTTTATAAATTAGTGAATTTTCATAATTTTTTGATTAAGGAACTAAAGGAAATAGATGAAAAAAAACAAATAAGGCTTTGGATATTTAAAAAAGAAGATAGAAATTTTGAGAAAATAATTGGAACAATTTGTTTTAGTCATATTGTAAGAGGTTTCTTTTTATCGTGTTATGTAGGTTATAGTATTGATAATGAAGAAACTAATAAAGGATATATTACAGAAGTATTAAAAAAAGGAATAGATATAATGTTTAATGAATACAAACTTCATAGAATTGAAGCTGCTGTAATGCCTAATAACTTACCTTCATTAAAGGTACTAGAGAAACTTAACTTTAGTAATGAAGGTTTATCGAAAAAATATCAAAAGATTAACGGTAAGTGGGAAGACCATATACATATGGTTTTATTGAATTCAGAAATTGAGTAAATAAAAAGTCGCTAATATAGTGGCTTTTTTTAATGCTTTCATTTGTATAAAATAATGAAACCTTTTGAATTATAAATGATTTTTTATGAAATAAACAAGCATAAAATTTTATTTATCTTAATACTATTATATAAAGGAGAGACAAGTTATGAACAATGAAAATAATTTTAATTTCAAAAAAAAATTAAATGAAAATACTAGATTTGATGATATTTTGAAGTATGTTGATATTGAAATAAGAAATATTTTGAGCAAAATATCATCAAAACATAAAAAAGTAATCGAAGAAATTAGACTTAGGGTTAATCAACCCTTAATGTTGAGTTTAAATGGACTAGATTATTTTATTGATAATTTCAGCCAGCTTTATACTAATCCGAAAACTGATTTCTATATAGTAGAGAAAAAATTTATAGATAAAACCTTTCAGTTATGTTGTAATCATTCAATCTACGCCTATGAAGAAGATATTAAAAGAGGTTTTATAACTTTAAAGGGTGGACATAGAATTGGTATTGTAGGTAGTGCTATTCATGGAAATAAAGGTATTGAAACAATAAAAGATATTACTTCTTTAAATTTGAGAATATCAAAAGAAATAATTGGTACATCAGATAAGATACTGCCTTACGTTATAAAAAATGAAGATACAATATATCATACTTTAATAGTATCACCGCCGCAATGTGGTAAGACAACCCTATTAAGAGATCTTATAAGAAATATTAGCAATGGTACAAAATTGAAGGATTTTAAGGGACTAAAGGTTGGAGTTTTAGATGAAAGATTAGAAATATCAGGTATGTATAATGGTATACCTCAAATGAATTTAGGTATTAGAACTGATGTATTGACATCTTGTCCCAAATATGAAGGAATAATGTTGCTTATCAGATCAATGTCACCTCAAGTTATAGCTACAGATGAATTAGGTGGGAAAAATGATATTGTAGCAATTCATGAAGCTTTAAAAGCTGGTATTAAGCTAATAGCCACAGTACATGGAGAAAATTTAAATGATATAATGAGAAAACCATATTTAGATGAAATTATGAAAGAAAATATTTTTGAAAAGATTATAATATTAGACAATTCAAATGGTATTGGAACCATAAAAGATGTTATTAATTGTGATAAAAAACTCTATAGAAAAAAGGAGAATTATAATGCTTATAATAAAAATTCTAGGCAGCCTGATGGTAGTTATATCTTGTAGCATCTTTGGTTTTAATATAGGTACTAAATATAGAATAAGGGTTAACAATCTTAATTATCTTTTAAACTGTATTAGGATTTTAGAAACAGAAATAGTATATATGTCAAATCCAGTTAATGAAGCACTACATAATATTTATTCAAAATGTAATAAGAGTTATTCGTATATTTTTAGAGATATTGCAATAATGCTCGAGGATGAAGATTGTATAAATGTAGCAAATTGTTTTAAAATAGTTGGATATAAAAATTTCAAAAAGCTTGCTTTTAATAGTGAAGATATAGAAATATTCTTGTCTATTGGTTCAATCTTGGGTACATCTGATAGACAGGATCAAAAGAAACATTTGAATGCAATATCAGTTCAAATTATCAATCAATTAAAAGAAGCAAAGGAAGAAATGAAAAAAAATGAAAAGCTGTACAACAAATTAGGAATATTAACAGGTTTGAGTATAGCTATAATACTATTTTAATTAATTATTATCAAATGTTTACGGAGAGGGGAACCCTCTAATAATCTTTGATGGTTCCGACAAGAGTCCGTTCCTATTGATTTAAGTAGGAGTGATGAAGAAACGAACTCTTGAAGTCACCTTTCAAAGAAACATTAGAGTTTTCCTTATAGGGCTGTGTGTTGGTAATTATTTTAATAATACTATTTAGAAAAGAGGGGTGCTTATAGTGGAAATAGATATAATATTTAAAATTGCGGGAATAGGTATTTTAATAGCAGTATTAAATCAAGTACTAAAAAAAGCAGGGAGTGAAGATCACGCTATGGTTACAACTATAGCTGGCATAGTTGTGGTTTTAACAATGGTTATAGGTATGATAAGCAGGTTATTTAACGAAGTGAAAACAGTATTTAAATTATATTGAAGAGGTAGAAATATGGAGATATTTCAAATCGTAGGTATTGGTATAGTAGCTACTATTTTAGCAGTACTTTTAAAGGAGCAAAAGAGTGAAATGTCCTTGTATATAAGCATAGCTACAGGACTTTTGATTTTTTTTATAATAATAAGTAAATTAGAGTATGTTATAGAGACATTGGAAGATTTAGCAAACAAAGTTGACATAAATTTTGTATACACAACGGTTGTTTTAAAGATTGTTGGAATTTCGTATGTTGCTGAGTTTGGTGCTCAAATTGCTAAAGACGCAAAGCAAAATACAATAGGTCAAAAAATTGAATTAGCAGGTAAGGTAATAATAATGGTTATTTCAATACCAATTTTTATAGGGGTTATGGATTTAATAGTAAATATAATGCCGTAAGGGGATAAAAATGAAAAGAAAAATAGCTATTTTAATAAGTATTTTGTTGTTTTTATTAACAATAAATACAGGATATTGTAATGATAACGAAGACTCTGGTTTCATAGAAAAAACTGCTGAAGGTATTATTAATGACCAAATAAATAATTTGGATTTAAATGAACTATTAAAACAAATACAGGATGTTAATAGTTCATCTGGTGAATATTTACCAAAGATTAATTTTAAAGAATTTTTAACTGCTCTTATTAAAGGAGAAAAGATACTAGATTCAGGAGAAATATTAAATGGTATGTTAAAAATGATTTTTAGCGAGGTAAGAAATAATATATCAATATTAGCCAAGCTATTAATTTTATCCATCATATGTGGAGTGCTTATGAATCTTAGAAATGCATTTAACAATGATTCAATAAGTGAAGTTGCATACTTAGCTTGTTATATAGTTATTATGTCTATTGTTATAAAGAGTTGTTTGACAGGTATACGGATAGGTAAAGAAGCAATAGATCAAATGGTTTCTTTTATGCAAGCACTTTTTCCAACTATGATGATATTGTTAGCTGCAATGGGTGGAATAACTAGCTCTGCAATATTCCAACCTATTATATTAGGTACTATGACTACTGTAAGTGTAATTATTAAAGAGATAATAATACCTTTAATATATTTTTCTTCTATTATTGGCTTAATTAATAACATTTCTAACAAAGTTCAAATATCAAAGTTAGCACAATTAATGAGACAGGTAAGTGTAGTTATAATTGGAGTATGTTTTACTATTTTCATGGGAATATTATCGATTCAAGGTATGACAGCAGCAAATGTAGATGGAGTTACCATAAGAACTGCCAAATTTGCAATAGATAGCTTTATTCCAATAGTTGGAGGATATTTGTCAGAAGCAGTAGATACAGTTATAGGTTGTTCAATGTTATTAAAAAATGCTATTGGAGTAGTAGGTTTAATCACTTTATTTATTATTTGTATTATACCTTGTATCAAGATAATGTCTCTTATTATTATATACAAATTCACAGCTGCTCTAATACAACCTATTGCTGATAAAAAGTTAGTAGAGAGTATTTCAGAGATAAGTAAAGCTTTTGTTTTAGTATTAGCTGCTGTAATATCTGTTGCATTAATGTTTTTTATTACAATAACAATAATAATTACAGCTGGAAAAATGACTATTATGCTAAGGTAGGTGAGTGAATGGCAATAGCTTTAAAATCATGGGTTTCTAATATAGTTTTTATAAGCTTTTTTCTGATAATATTAGAGAATATTTTACCTAATAGCAGTATAAAGAGATATGTAAAAATGATAGTGGGACTTTTGCTTATAATTGTTATTATTAAACCAATAACAACTGTTATAGAAGGAGATTTAACCTTTGATAGTAATTGTTATAAACAATTAAATATGTATGCCGAGTATAATGAAAAAAATAATGAAGAATATGCTCAATCTCAAAAAAAGTATATAAAAGAAGTGTATGTTAACAGGATCAAAGATGACATAACTAAATACGTAGAAGTTAATAGTAATTATTATATTAATGATATAAAACTAGAAATTGAAGATGAAAATACTGATACAGTCGGTTCTATTAAATCTTTAAATTTAAAAGTATCTAATAGAGAAGTTGAAAAAAATAAGGATAATAAAATAAATATTGAAAAAGTGAATATTACATCAGTACAAAATAAAAAAAATATAGTTGACAAAAAAATAAAAAATGATGCTTTAGTAAAAGGATTATCGGAAAATTATGGTATTAAACAAAGTGATATATGTATATACATGAATAATAAGGATGAATAGGAGGTAACGAAGCTAAAATGAGTTTTAAAGAAACTATAAATAAATTTATAGGTAGTAATGATAAAAAAGCAAATAATTTAATTTTCTTATTAATTATTGGAATATTATTATTGATAGGTTCAACCTATTTTTCGGATGATAGCAAAAAAAATGAAGATTTGAGTGATGACCAACCTGTTCAAAGCTCATCCATTTTCACTAATCAAAATTCAAAAGATATAATTGATAATTATGCCAATAATATTGAAAACAAGCTTGAAGATATTCTGAGTAAAATTAGAGGAGTTGGCAGTGTAGAGGTTATGGTTACATTAGAAGATACTGCTGAAAGAATACCAGCAATTAATACTACTACTATAATAGAAAAAACTGATGAAAAGGACTATCAAGGTGGTACGCGAGCTACTAATAAAGAGAATGAAATAAATGAAATTGTAACGAAATCAAGTGATGAAGAGGGGCTTGTGATTCTCAAAGAAATAAAACCAAAAGTAAAGGGTGTAATCGTTGTTGCGCAAGGGGTAGATAATATTAAAGTAAAGGAAGACCTATATTCAGCTGTCAAAACAGTGTTAGGTCTATCTGGTAATAAAGTAGAAGTATTTTTAAGTGATTAATATATAATAGGTAGTTGCAAAACTAAAATAAAAAAATGTGCATAATTTTAATGTTTTAGCTCATAAGTTTTGGGCGAAGGGACGCATCTCATAATCTTTGACGGCTGGGCAAGAGCCCATTTAAAGTAAATAAGAAACTCACTACTCACTGCGTT
This sequence comes from Abyssisolibacter fermentans, assembly GCF_001559865.1. Lineage (NCBI taxonomy): Bacteria > Bacillati > Bacillota > Clostridia > Eubacteriales > Clostridiaceae > Abyssisolibacter > Abyssisolibacter fermentans. The sequence continues at coordinate 19,005 of NZ_LOHE01000054.1, read as the reverse complement.
CCTAGCAGTAAGTGATTCACTCAAAATTTTAGATTTTGGTTCTCTACTTAGGAGCGATGAAGAAACGAACTCTTGAAGTCACGCTTTCAAAGAAACATGAGATGGTTCCCTAGTAACTCTATTGGTATTTTTAGAACTGTTTTATGGGGGAAACTCAATTACATCATAGCATATAAACATTGAATTTATGTATAGTGTAGAGTTTTGCAATTAACTATAATATTTAAGTTAAGGGGGTTTTGAACTTGGATGTAAAGAAAAGGATAGCTTATTTAATTTCATTAGTTTTACTACTAATAGTGGTTGGTTTTATTAATCATAGGCTTACAAGACAAAGAGCACAATTTTCATCAAATGAATATCAAGAATATGAAGATGAAATGGTTAGAAAAATGAATTTAGCAAAAGCGAATGAAGACATACAAAGTACTATGAAAATTAAAAATGATAATAATGATTCAATGCAAATAATTGATAGTGAAGAAAGTGAATTAGAAGATATTAGTGATAAAGTGAATTCTCAAATCAATAAAAATATAAGCGATAAAGATAATCAGAAAAATACAAATTATTTTGTAGAATTTAGACTATCTAGAGATAAGCTTAGAGCTAATCTGATAGAAAAGTTAAATGAAATAATTAATAATGATAATACTATTGAAGATATTAGGTCTAAGGCTCAAGAGCAGATATTGAGTATTGGTAAGATATCGCAGCAGGAACTGTATATAGAAGGTTTGATAAAAGCTAAAGGTTATGAAGATGCACTATTATTTATTAATGATGCAAGTGTAAGTGTAGTTGTATCAATAGATGAATTAAATAAACAAGATGTAGCTAAAATATTAAGTATTGTTAAAGAAGAAACAAAATTACAAGCTGCAAACATAAAGATAATGAAAAAACAGTAGAATTATTTGAAAAAATATAGTTGATTTGGTATAATTACTTTGAATAAATGTTATAATAGCAATAATATACTATACTGGCATTATATATTATTGTTATATGATTGGATGGAGGTGCAAAATGGATAATAACTTATTAAATGATGAAATAAAAAGTAATGGAGAAATAAAAATAGCAGATGATGTTGTAGGAGTAATTGCTGGTTTGGCTGCTACAGAAGTTGAAGGTATTGCTGGTATGAGTGGTGGTTTTACTGGTGATATAGCAGAAATATTGGGTAGAAAGAATCTTTCTAAAGGTGTTAAGGTATCAGTTGAAAAAAATACAACTAAAATAGATTTACATGTAATTGTAAATTACGGCTCTAAAATACCTGAAGTATCATGGAAAGTTCAAGAAAGTGTTAAAAATGCAATAGAAACTATGACTGGATTAGAAGTTATAGAAGTTAACATACATGTTCAAGGAGTACAAATTCAAAAAGTAGAACCTAAAGAAATTGAAGAATTAGAAGATTAAGAGGATAATATTGATAAAATAGTCCTTTCGGGGTGTTTAAAATGTAAGAAGCATTATTAGTAATGAAATTGCTATTTTAAACATCCTTTAATAATGTTAATAGACAAATAAATGATGTATATAATAACTTTTTAAACCTTCAAGGAGGAAATAGATGAGTAGAAAAGCTGCAAGAGAAAAAGCTATGCAATTGATGTATCAAATGCAAGTTAATGATGATTTTGACAAAAGTAATAAAGACATTTTTTATGAAGAAAATAAGATAACAGGTGATGAAATTAAGTATATAGACAATTGTATTGATACTATTAGTGAAAATAAAGATGATATAGATAATATTGTAAAGAATTATGCAAAAGGTTGGAAATTAGAACGTATATCTACTGTAGATTTGTCAATTCTAAGAATAGCTATTTATGAAATTATGTTTAGAGAAGATATTCCTATAGAAGTAAGCATTAATGAAGCTGTAGAAATAGCAAAAACATATAGTTCTTTGGAAGCTGGTAAATTTATTAATGGAATATTAGGTACGTTTGTTAGGGATAAATATAATCATGAGTCAAAATAAACTGTATTTAGGAATAGATACGAGTGCATATAAGACTTCAATAGCAATTATCGATGATGTAGGAAAAGTTGTATGCGATTTAAGAAAATTATTAGATGTAAAAAAGGGCAGTCGGGGATTAAGACAACAAGAAGCTGTTTTTCAGCATTTAAATAATTTACCTGATTTATTTGAAAAGGCGAGAGAGATTATAGATTATTCTAATATAATAAATGTAGTCGCAAGCACAAGACCAAGAAATGTAGAAGGTTCATATATGCCGGTTTTTAATGTATCAAAAGTACAAGCTCAAATAATATCAAGTTTACTAGATGTACCTATTATTAACTGTAGTCATCAAGATGGTCATATAGGAGCAGCTTTATTAGGTTGTAATAAATTAGCGGTTAAAGATTTTTTATTATTTCATATTTCTGGTGGAACAACTGAACTATTAAATGTACATAGAGTAAAACCTTTTGAATTCAAAGTAAAAGTTATTGGAGGAACCAAGGATATAAGTTGTGGGCAATTAATAGATCGAATTGGTGTAAAAATGGGTTTAGAATTTCCAAGTGGAATTGAGTTAGAAAAGTTGGCAATGGATGGAGTTATTATTCCAGAAAAATTGCCCCAAAATATTGATAAAACATGGATAAATTATTCAGGTGCGGAGACATATTTTTATAAATTAATAGATAAAAGTTATAAAGCCTCTAATATTGCTAGAAGTGTATTATATGTTGTTGCTAAAACATTAAGTAGTTCAGTATTAAATGCTATTAAAGATAATAGTGGTATTAAAAGTATTATTTTCGCTGGGGGTGTAGCATCAAACATATATATTAGAGATTTAATAAAAGAAGACTTATCGGATAAACTAGAAGTTTATTTTCCAGATATTAAATATTGTTCTGATAATGCAGTAGGAAATGCATATTTAGGCTATATGAGAGATTTATATTAAACGGGGATGTTAAAAAATGACCGAATTTCAATGTTTTGAACTTTATTCATTTTGAGACAACCCAGTTTTTTTAAGCTTTAGAAGTGGGACTTATATTTATTATTTTGAATAATTAAGAATTAAAATAATTAAATAATAACCTAGGTTACACTAATTTATATGATATAATTGTATTTATAAAGTTGCAATTTTAGATCCTGAATATTTATATAAAATTTATAAAAAACATAACATTTTCTAAATAATCTCAGTCACATTAAGATTATACGAATATTTAAGGATAACTAAAATAAGCTGAAATTTAGATTAACATAATTCTAGAGAAGCAAAAATCAGTAAAGAGAATAGGATGAAAAATATATTTTCCTACTAATTATGTAAAACTAGGGAGGATATGAATGAACATTAAACCTTTAAAGGTAAGTGATTTAAATAAATATATCAAAAGGTTACTAAATACTGATCCAATATTATATTCAATAGTAGTTGAAGGAGAAGTATCTAACTTTAAGAGCCATTATAGCGGAAATTTGTATTTTACGCTTAAAGATGAAAAAAGCAAACTTAAATGTGTAATGTTTAGTTCAGAAGCAGAAATGCTTGATATTACTATTAAAGATGGAGACAATTTAATAGTAAAAGGAAATATTTCAGTATATGAAAGAGATGGCATTTTTCAATTATATGTTAAAGAAGTAAAGACTAAAGGTTTAGGTCAGTTACATATTGCTTTTGAAACATTGAAAAAAAATTTAGAAATAGAAGGGTTATTTGATAAAGAAACGAAAAAAGAAATACCATTTATACCAAATAAGATAGGGGTTGTTACATCTGCTACAGGTGCAGCGGTTAAAGATATAATAACAGTTATAAGAAGAAGATTCCCCAAAATGGATATTTTAATATATCCTGTATTAGTACAGGGAAAAACTGCGCACATGGATATATGTAAAGCTCTTAAATATTTAGACAATAGAGAAGATGTAGATGTTATTATTACTGGCAGAGGTGGAGGGTCTATAGAGGAGCTATGGGCATTTAATGAAGAAGAGACTGCTAGGACAATTCATAGTTTAAAAACTCCAATTATTTCAGCTGTAGGACATGAAACAGATTTTACTATAGCAGATTTCGTTTCAGATTATAGAGCACCTACACCTTCAGCTGCTGGAGAAATTGTAGTGCCTGAATATTATGAACTTAACTACAAGTTAGATGATATATTTAATACTATGAAATATCTGTTTGAAAAAAAACTAGAAAAAAATAGATATGAAATAAATTCTTTAAGTGATAAACTAAGACTAAATAATCCAATCAATAATATAAATTATAATAAAGATAAAATAGATGAATATATGAAAAGAATGCTTGTTAAAATGAAACATATTCAAGAAAGAAAACTTAACTATTTAGAACAAGAAGGCATTAGATTACATTCTTTTAGTCCGTTAGCTGTTATGGAAAGAGGATATTCAATTATTAAAAATGAAGATGGAGATTGTGTTAATACTATTAGTAAATTAGGTATTGATGACAAGCTTTCCATATATATGAAAGATGGAATTATTGAAGCTAAAGTTACTAATATGTATAAGGAGTAAAGTGTATATATGAATAATAAAGAGATTAAATTTGAAGAAGCACTTAATAGGCTAAAAGAAATCACTAAAAAATTAGAAGACAATAATTTGGAAATCGATGATTCTTTGAAATACTTTGAAGAAGGAGTACGGTTATATAAATATTGTAGAGAAAAACTTAATAATGTTGATGGAAAAGTTAAACTAATATTAGAGCAAAACGATGATGTTATAAAAGAAATGGACTTTACGGATGGTGAATAAACGTGAATTTTACAGAAGAATTAAAAAAATATAGAGAAATAATAAATAATGAATTGGATAAAAAATTACCTAATTTCGATTCTTTACAAAAGAGTGTATTTGACTCCATGAGATACAGTGTATTTGCAGGAGGAAAGAGAATTAGACCAATATTAAATCTTAAGGCATGTGAACTTGTTGGAGGGAACATAAATGATTCTTTACCTTTTGCAGTAGCTCTTGAAATGATCCATACCTATTCTTTAATACATGATGATTTACCCGCTATGGACAATGATGATTATAGAAGAGGTAGATTGACTAATCATAAGGTTTTTGGAGAAGCTGTTGCTATTTTAGCTGGAGATGGTTTACTTAATTATGCATTTGAAAGTATTTTAGGATTCATGATAGATAATAATAAAAATGATATTAGGTATTTAAATGCAATGAATAATATTGCTAAGGCATCAGGAGTACAAGGTATGATAGGTGGCCAAATAGTGGATATTCTAGCAGAAGACAAAGAGATTAATAAAGACGAACTAGAATTTATTCATAAACTTAAAACTTCAGCACTTATAGAAGCTTCAATTATTAGCGGGGCTATTGTTGGAGGAGCTGATAACGAAGAAATAAATAAATTGAGAACTTATAGTAAAGCTTTAGGTTTAAGTTTTCAAATAAGAGATGATATTTTAGATAAAGTAGGCGACAAAGAAAAACTTGGTAAAAAAGTGGGTAGTGATGAAGATAATAATAAAGCTACGTTTGTAAGTGTATATGGAATAGAAAAATCTATAGAAATGACTAAAAAATTATGTAATGAAGCAATAAAAAGCTTAGAAGGATTCAAAAATAAAGAGGTAGTTGATTTTTTTAAAGAAATGGCAGATTTTTTTGTGCATAGAGAATATTAAAATTTTGTAAAATGGTGATGCAAGTCACTTGTTATTGAGTAGAGAACAAAATCTATGATTTCTTGCGAATTAGCTTACTCTTAGAATGAAAATGAGTAGTGTGTTAAAATGAATAAGAGGACAGCTTTTCGTTTTATTTTATGAAGAATGAATAGAATATTCATATATAAAATAAGTTTATAGAATGTTATCAAAAAATGAAGACAATAAATTAATATTGCAACTTGTTAACCAATGTGTTTGAAATATTATAGTTACTGTGTTATAATTTTAAAACAGAATGGTTCAGTATCCTAGTCGGTACAGCTAGTTCTGAAGACGGGGCTAAAAATCCGTTAAAGGGCATATCGATGAAGTTCCTGGTTTCGGCTGCTGACGCCCAGTCGGGGGTCGATTCTGGGAGTAAGGAGGATGGGGCGATCCGCAATGGCATGCGGGCGTTGACCCTACCTTCGTGGAGACTCATGTATTATACATGTGATAACCTGTAATGTAGCGTAAGCTCTTGCAGCGTAGCCTGCCTTGAGTGAAATAGGTAGATAATGGTCGTGACTACAGCTTTTTTAAGGCCAAAAAGGGGGTAGTTTTGCTGTTGAAACCTATTTTGCAAAAGAGGATAGGGATTAGTGTGTACTGTTGAGGAAAACTCCTAGGCTGATCAAATGAAATATATTGAGGATTACAGTGCGGTCTAAGTGGCAATCTAGCCCTATCTATGGCGACAGGATAGAAACAAATTAAAGGGAAACCGCTGTGTTGGCGACAGACAGTTTTTGTTTATTGGGAAACCCAGCTAGACCTAAGCCGTAAAATTTACTCAATAGTATTACCATTCTGATAGCTGGTAGCTTTATTGCTATCAGCTTTTATTCATGTTTGTTGACAGTTGCTTATTTTTAGTAACAAAATCGAATAGGAGTTAAAGATTTAAGATAAAATTATGAAAATTCTAAAGAAAATGAAAAAGATAGTATAAACAATATGAAAGATTTAAAATACAGTTATATCAAAATATAAAATCATGCAAATAATGTTTCGGGTTAATCGATTACTCATACAGGGAATGAATATGGAATTTATTAATTATAATAATAATTAGGTTTAAAAACTGTTTGGAGGGTTTATACCTTGGTAAATAATAAAAAAAATGATCTGGGAAGGAATAACAAAGAGAAAAATAGAAAAAAGTATAATAAAAAGTGGATTTGTTTAATATCAATATGGACTTTTATTTTAACTATTTTCTTTAGTTTAGTATCAGAAAATATGATGAGAGGTTTTAATATTGCATTAGCTACTATTGCATTACTTATATTGATAACTCTAGGAGTATTTTTTGATTTGATTGGAATCGCTGTTGCTGCAGCTGATGAAAAACCGTTTCACTCTATGGCTGCTAATGGAGTAAAAGAAGCTAAGTATGCTGTTAGACTTGTTAGAAATGCTGCTAGAGTTTCAAGTTTCTGTAATGATGTTATTGGAGATATATGTGGTATATTAAGTGGTGCGGCAGGAGCAATAATTGTGGTGAAGATTATTACTTTGTATGAGGTTAAAACTGCTACTATAGTAAGTATTCTTGTAAGTGCTATAATCGCTTCTTTGACAGTTGGTGGAAAGGCTTTTGGTAAAGAAATGGGTATAAGAAATTCTGAAAAAATTATATTTCATACGTCTAAGGTTTTGTTTGTAATTAATACAAAATTGGGTATAGATTTTTTACCAGAATTAAAAAGAAAAAGGTGATTAAATGGTCGAAAATTATAAATATATTAGTAGCATAAACAGTTTAGATGACTTTAGAAAACTAAATTTAGAAGAGTTAGATATATTATCATTAGAATTAAGAGATTTTATTATTAATGTTATGTCAAAAAACGGTGGACATTTAGCATCTAATCTTGGAGTAGTAGAGTTAACATTAGCTTTACATAAAGTATTTAATAGTCCTGAGGATAAGATAGTATGGGATGTTGGACATCAATCTTATGTTCATAAAATAATTACAGGTAGGAAAAATGAATTTCATACAATTAGAAAATATAAAGGTTTAAGTGGGTATCCAAAGAGAAAAGAAAGTGTACATGATATATTTGAAACAGGTCATAGCTCAACTTCTGTATCAGCAGGCTTAGGAATTGCTTTGGCTAGGGATATTAAAAAGGAAGATTATAATGTAATTTCCGTAATAGGGGATGGAGCAATGACTGCTGGGATGGTCTATGAAGCAATGAACCATGCTGGTGAGGTAAAAACTAAATTTATTGTCGTATTAAACGATAATGAAATGTCAATTTCTAAAAATATAGGCGGTTTATCAAACTATCTTACAAAGCTTAGAACTGCACCTTCTTATTTAAATACCAAGAAAGATATAAAAAAATTATTGAATAGTATACCTAAAATCGGTGGAAAGCTTTGTAGAACTACTGAAAATATCAAAAATAGTTTGAAATACTTAGTTGTACCGGGAGTGTTTTTTGAAGAATTAGGATTTAAATATCTTGGACCAATAGATGGACATAATATAAATGAATTGATTAAAACTATGAAAATAGCGAAGAAATATAATGGACCGGTTTTAATACATGCTGTTACTAAAAAAGGTAAAGGCTATTACCCAGCTGAAAAAAACCCAGATAAATTCCATGGGACTCCACCATTTGACATTAGTACAGGATGTCAGGTTAAGAAAAAATCGGGGCAAAGTTACTCAAGCGTATTAGGTGATACTTTAGTTAAGCTAGCTAAGGAAGATAACAGTATTACTGCTATTACAGCTGCTATGCCATTAGGCACAGGGCTTACTAAATTCAAGCAAGAACATCCTGATAGATTCTTTGATGTAGGTATAGCCGAGCAACATGGAGTTACATTATCAGCAGGTTTAGCTAGTAGAAATCTAAAACCTTTTTATGCAGTTTATTCTAGTTTTCTACAAAGGGGATATGATCAAGTATTACATGATGTATGTATTCAAAATTTACCAGTTGTTTTTGCTTTAGATAGAGCTGGTATTGTTGGTAGTGATGGAGAAACTCATCATGGAGTTTTTGATTTTTCGTATTTGTCACATATTCCAAATATGACTATTATGGCGCCAAAGGGTAAACAAGAATTTATTAGTATGATAGAATTTGCTGCTAAATATAAAGATGGTCCTATTGCACTTAGATACCCAAGAGGTAACTGTATAGAATATGAAGGTTATGATAGTAAACAGATTGAAATAGGCAAAGGCGAGGTATTGCATCATGGTAAGGATATTGCTTTAATAGCAATTGGACACATGGTTAATGAAGCTGTGAAAGCTTACAATATGCTTTTAGAAGACGGTATAGAAGTTACTGTTTTTAATGCAAGGTTTTTAAAACCATTAGATGAAGAAGCAATAGATAGTATTGTAAAAAAACATAACGTTATCATTACTATAGAAGATAATGTTCTTGTTGGTGGTTTTGGAAGTTATATTAATGATTATTTGATAAAAAAGCAGTATAATAATATAGTATATAATATAGGTTACGAAGATAAGTTTATAGAACATGGAAATGTCGAACAGCTGTACGCTGATTATGGAGTGAATTGTAATAAAATAATAGGAATAATTAAAGAAAGGATCTTAGGAAGAGTTGATGAAAAGGAGTAAAGAACGAATAGATATCTTAATAGTAAAAAAAGGGTTAATAGAAAGTAGAGAGAAAGCAAAAAGAAATATTATGGCAGGATTAGTTTTTGTAAATAATGAAAGAGTTGATAAACCTGGAACTAAGGTATATGAAGATAGTGATATTTATATAAAAGGTAAAGCGATACCATATGTTAGTCGTGGTGGATTAAAGCTTGAGAAAGCACTAAAAGAATTTGATGTGCATGTCCAAGATAAAATAGCTTTAGATATTGGAGCTTCTACTGGAGGATTTACCGATTGTATGCTACAAAATGAAGCTAAGAAGGTTTATGCTATAGATGTTGGCTATGGGCAGTTAGATTGGAAGATTAGAAATGATCCAAGAGTTGTAGTAATGGAAAAAACAAATGTAAGGTATACGACTGAAGAAGATATTGAAGATAAAGCAAATTTTGTATCAATAGATGTGTCATTTATTTCTTTGAAATTAATTTTACCAGTTGCTAAAAAGTTAACTACAGATGATGTAGATATTGTTGCATTAATTAAACCCCAATTTGAAGCTGGTAGAGAAAAAGTAGGCAAAAAAGGTGTTGTTAGAGATAAATCAGTTCATATTGAAGTTATAGAAAACATTATGGAATTTTGTTCTAACAATGATTTAAATATTGTTCAGTTGACATTTTCTCCTATAAAAGGCGCAGAAGGAAATATAGAGTATCTTGCACATATTAAAAAAGGAAAGATGGATACAGATAATATGAAAGAATATATAAGGTTGATAGTTGATAAATCTCACGATTTTTAAACCTAGAATTAATCCTAGGTTATGTATATATTAGTTTTTCTACTTAATCTGGGTTGATCATTATATTTATATTTTGATATATTTTTTTCCTGTTATATTAAATTAGATTATTTATAGAAAATTAATGCTATACAACGTGTTACAAATAATTATAGAATAACAGGCTAAATAAAATAACTCAAATAGTTGGGGGGATAAAATGAAAAAATTTACTAGACAAGGTAAAATATTAGAACTAATAAAAAAATATGATATTGAGACACAAGAAGAGCTTGCTGAACATTTGAAGAATATTGGAATTACTGTAACTCAAGCAACTGTATCAAGAGATATTAAAGAACTAAGGCTAGTAAAAGTTCTAACTAAAAATGGGAAATACAAATATTCTGTAACTAAAAATAACCATGAAGGCACAACAGATAGGCTAATAAGCATCTTTAGAAATTCTATTATATCTATAGAACCTGCAGGGAATATTGTTGTTATAAAAACGTTACCTGGGGCTGCTCAAATATCTGCATCTGCAGTAGATGTTTTGAATTTTACAGAAGTAGTTGGAACTATTGCTGGAGATGATTGTATTTTTATTGCTGTTAAAGATATAGAAACTGCCCAAAATGTTATTGATAGGTTTCATGAATTGACTAAGTAAATATGGAGGTAATTTAAATGCTTCTGGATATAAATATTTGTAATTACGCTATAATAGATAAAGTTAGTATAAAATTTAATAAGGGATTTAATGTAATTACTGGTGAAACTGGAGCAGGAAAATCCATAATAGTTGGAGCACTGAATTTAGTTCTAGGAGGAAGGTTTAGTAAAGAAAGTGTTAGGACAGGCTGTAAAAGGGCTACAGTAGAAGCATTGTTTAGCATAAAAGATTGTGATGACATAAAGGATATAATGCAAGATTACGGCATAGATATTGAAGAAGATTATACTATATTAATTACAAGAGAGTTGTATAATACAGGCAGGAGTTTATCACGAATAAATGGAAGAACAGTTACTATATCGATGTTAAAAAATATAGCTAGTAAGCTTGTTGATATGCACAGTCAGAATGAGCATCAGTCTTTAACTAACAAAGATAAACATATTGATTTTGTAGATATGCTTGGTGATAAAAAGTTAAAAACTCTTTTACAAGACGTTAAAAATGAATATACTATTTATAACAAATATAAACAAAAATACAAAAATACGTCTATTGACGATATGGAAAAAGAACGGAAAATAGAATTGTTAAATTATCAAATTAATGAAATAGACAGTGCTAATATCAATAAAAATGAGGATGAACTTTTAAATACTGAATATAATAAATTAGCTAATATGCAAAACATCATAAAAAATATAAATAGTGCTTTTAATGAAATAGATACTGATAGTTATGATTATTCAATATTAAATAGTTTAAATAATATATTGGAAAAAGTTAATAATTCTGCTAATTTTGATGAGACGCTTTTTGGAATAAGGGATACTATACAATCTGTTATATACGATGTGCAAGATGTTCATATGGAATTGAGAAAATATTTATCAGAAATAGATTTTGATGCTATGAAATTTGAGGAAATAAAGAACAGATTGGATTATTTAAATACCTTAAAAAGAAAATATGGAAAAAATATTGAAGATATATTTAGTTTTAGAACATCTATACAAAAACAGCTTGATGAAATACTTAATTTGGATAAAGAATTAAAGGATATTAAAAACAATATAGAAATATGCAAACGAAACTTAGATAATTTATGTACTAAACTAACTGAAAAGAGAAAAGATATATCTTCTAAATTAGTAAAAGACATCAATGAAGAGCTAAAAGAAATTAACATGGTAAAAGCTGATTTCAGAGTAAGCATAAAACAGGAGAAAAATTACAATATAAAAGGAATAGACAATGTAGAATTTCTTATATCAACTAATTCTGGCGAAAAACATAAATCTCTAAGTAAAATAGCTTCAGGTGGTGAAATGTCTAGAATTATGCTAGCATTTAAATCAATACTAGCAGAGTTAGATAATATAGATTGTTTGATATTTGATGAAATAGATATTGGTATTAGTGGAAAAACAGCTCATATGGTTGGAAAGAAAATAAAAAGAATATCTAAGTGTAGACAGATAATTTGTATTACGCATTTGCCACAAATAGCTGCACTTGGAGATGTACATTTTAAAATCGAAAAAAATGATAATGATAAAACAACATATACACGTGTTATTAAACTCGACGAAAATCAAAGAATTAATGAAATATCAAGATTAATTGGTGGCGAAAATTTAACAGAAGTAACAAAAAATACTGCAAGAGAATTACTAAACCAAGATTATTCATAATTTAACATTAAAATATATGCTGTAAAAACTAAGGAAGTAACCCAAAATTATCTAAGAAAACATATAGAAAACCACGATATAGAAAGTTAAGTTTAAAAAGCAACCATTTGTTAGGTTGTTTTTTTATAAATAATTATACTATTAACGATTGTTTTATAGATTAATAGTATTTTTTTTATTTTTTGAATTATATATACCATGTATTAATCGGAAAATTATATTTTTGTTGGATTAATGATAAAAATTTGTTCGGAATAAATAATTGCTAAAAAGGCTAAATTAAATTTACAAATAAAATTTAAATTTCATTTTCAGGAGGTGTTTCAAAACAACTAAAGACATAGGAGTGTGATTTCATTTGAAGAAATACTCTATAAAAAAAAGAGTAATCTTTATATCTATTATTTCAATAATGATAATATATATGTTTCAAATATACAGTATAGTATCTATACCACCACAGCTAAATATTGTAAAAGGTCAATCAGAAAAGTTTAAAACTGTATTTCCCTTTACTTTAAATGTGTTTGAGAATAATAAGATTATAGAGAGTAATAATAAAAAAAATTTTAATAAAATGAATGCAACTAAAACATATGATTTTAAATTTTTACAAAATGGAATAGCTACTATTGAATATAAATTATTTAATTTTATTCCCATTAAAGACGTAAAATTAAATGTTATTGATAGAATAAAGTTAATTCCAGGTGGTCATTCTATAGGTGTTAAGCTTAATACAAAAGGAGTATTAGTTGTTGCTCTATCAGAAATAACTGGTTTAGATGGAAAAAAATATTGTCCAGCTAGAGAAGCTGGAATAAAGGTAGGAGACATAATTCTAGAAATAGATAAAGTTTCAGTCAATGATTCTAACCATGTAGTAGAAATTTTAAATAACATAAAATCGAATACTAATTTAATATTAGAAAGAAATGGTCATAAGTTTGAAACTCAAATTGAACCGATTAAATGTAATGAAGATAATTGTTATAGAATAGGTCTTTGGGTTAGAGATAAAACAGCTGGAATAGGGACACTTACTTTTTATCATCAAGAATCCAATAAGTTTGGTGCTTTAGGGCATGGTATACAAGATATAGATACAGGAAAATTAATGCCTGTTAAGAAAGGTGAAATACTACATTCTAAAGTATCTTCTATAGATCAAGGCAAAAAAGGTACTCCAGGTGAAATAAAAGGTGTTTTTTATGACTGTGAAAAACCTTTGGGAAATATTAAAAAGAATACTCTATTTGGTATATACGGTGACGGTATAGAAAAAATAGAAAATCCAGTAATTCCTGAAGCGATACCAGCAGCAACCATGAATGAAGTTAAACTTGGAAAAGCCTTTATTCTTACAACAACTAAAGATAATCAAATAAAAAGTTATGAAATTGAAATAATAAAAAAAGAATTTCAAGCAAAAAAGAAACCAAAAAGTATGGTAATAAAAGTGATAGATAGTGAGCTCTTAAGTGAGTCTGGAGGAATAGTTCAAGGAATGAGTGGTAGTCCAATCATACAAAATGGAAAACTAATAGGTGCTGTAACACATGTATTTGTAAATGATCCTACAAAAGGCTACGGTATATATATAGATTGGATGTTAGATGAATGTGGTATCAAGGAAAAGGAAGTAGGTAAATTTTTTAGATATAAATAAGTTTAAGTCGTATTTGACTGATTTGATGTGAATCGCTTACTTAGGACTCATTCTTCCTCTGAGTAAGCGATTCATTTTTTTTTTATATTAAAGAGAAGCTACATTTTAATGGTAAATGCTGCACACAATGGGTTTATGTAAATAGATTAAAATATGCCTAAAATTGATAAAAATAACAAAAAATAAAGATTTATTTAAATATAAGAAGGAAACCATTTATTATTGTCGAATATGATTATATGATATATATTTTACTTTCTTAGGGGGTTATCTAATGGATAAAAAAATCAAAATTTTAGTAGCAGACGACAACAAAGATTTTTGTAGTATCTTAAATGAATATCTTTCTACCCAAACAGACGTTGAAGTAATAGGACTTGCCAAAGATGGTTTAGAAGCTTTAGAGATTATATCGAAACAAATACCTGATGTACTTATATTAGATATAATCATGCCTCATATTGATGGTTTAGGGGTACTTGAAAAATTAAATTCAATGAAGCTTGAAAAATTCCCTAAAGTAGTTGTTTTATCAGCTGTTGGACAAGATAAAATAACTCAAAGAGCTATAAATCTAGGTGCTGATTATTATGTAATTAAACCATTTGATTTCGAAATATTAATGAAGAGGGTTCGAGAATTAGCAGGAGTAGCTCCTACTAATGTAGAAAGAAAAAGCACTCGTGATATGGCTAATACAGCAATGTTTGACAACAAAAAACCTAAGAGCTTAGAAGCTAGGATAACTAATATAATACATGAAATTGGTGTGCCTGCTCATATAAAAGGTTATCTATATCTAAGAGAGGCAATAAGCATGGTAGTAGATAGAGTAGAATTATTAAGTGCTGTTACAAAAGAATTATATCCATCAATAGCTAAAAAATATAATACAACTCCAAGTAGAGTTGAAAGAGCTATAAGACATGCTATAGAAGTTGCCTGGAGCAGAGGAAAAATAGACACTATAAACAGTTTGTTTGGATATACAGTTCATACAAACAAAGGCAAGCCTACAAACAGTGAATTTATAGCAATGGTAGCGGACAAACTTAGAATAGAGGACTTATGTTCGTAAAATGGAGTTTGAGGGTAATCGCAAAGACCTAAATTTGTTATAAATTAAAAAACACTAATAGATTTTCCTTATTTATTGAATAATAAGGGAGGTCTATTTTTTATGCAAAATAATGAAGTTTTATTACTGTAATAGGAGTTCAAAGAATTGTTAAAATGCTAGAATAAGTCTTGAGGAAAATGCGGCTCAAGGTTTTTGTGTTGAAGCCATATAAGACTTTTTTTACTTTAAGATGCCTACATTTTACTTATTATATAAATTCAGACTAGCAAGCACGCTAGTCTTTTATGCAACAGTTGCCAAATACCATCTAACTTACAAAACAAGTTGACACACGAAGCGTCAACTGAGATATTATCTACGCATAGGAATTGTATATTGGTCACTATCAATGGATACCCAACACAACATACATGATGTTCTAAACCTCATAATAGTATTAGTACTAATTTTCTTTTTAAGTTTTTTCATACTAACCCTCCTTTCTTTAAAAATATCAAGTAATTCTTTCATCTATATATTTAATAATCCTATATGTAAATATATTCAATTTGCAAAAAGTTTATGACTATATTAAATAGCAATAGATTTTCCATATTTATTTATAACAATGGAGGTACATT
Source organism: Abyssisolibacter fermentans (assembly GCF_001559865.1). Lineage (NCBI taxonomy): Bacteria > Bacillati > Bacillota > Clostridia > Eubacteriales > Clostridiaceae > Abyssisolibacter > Abyssisolibacter fermentans. The sequence continues at coordinate 3,153 of NZ_LOHE01000054.1, read as the reverse complement.
TTTTATCGGCATTGGTTTTAACATGCTCCTCACTTTGATCTTGTGTTTATGGAGAAAGTAATTTGATAGAAATAACAACAATTGAGAAACCTTTTTCTCTACCAGTAGAAGAAGAAATAAACAAACAAGTTAGAGAAAAAATAGCCGAACAATACGACTATGCGCAAGAAATACAAATGCTAAACAAAGGAATGCTAGAAGCAAATGATACTGAATACATGACTTATAAAGTATATAGGCAAGATTGCAAAGATTGGGCTTAGCAGAAAAACAGAAATGCAGATATATTAACGTTAACTAACGCTTTAACCAAACACCAGTATAAGTGTTATTTTATGTTCTTCATATTTTTATATTAGCATATAATTAAAAATGAACATAAATATAGAAGGAAAATTTGAACTGTTCTCCTTCTACAACCTTGTCAAAATCAATAGATTCGACATCTCAATTATACTACAATATAAAGATATATGTAAATAAATAGTAATATGAACAATTAACTTATTATACTATGTAATTTTATACATATAAATTATATTATATGTATAGTATTGTTATATATTGCATTGCATTACCTAAATAGTTATGATATTCTTTAATAGGAAATTATACTAAATTAGGAGTGTGATAATATGGAAACAGTAACAAGTAATAATATTAATATTAACATAGCTCAAGGTGTCTCAGAAAGTCAATTTGACGGTGGTTTATTAGGACTTTTAGGTGTTCATTTAGTAGGAGCAATAATAATAATTTGTACATTAGGCATATGTTCTCCTTGGGCTATATGCAGATGCGAAAGATGGTATATAGAACATACCATTATAAATGGTCATAGATTGAAGTTTACAGGTACTGCAATGGGTTTATTTGGAATATGGATAAAAATATTTTTATTAAGTATTATAACGTTAGGTATATACAGTTTTTGGGCTAGATTAACAGTGAAAAAATGGATTGTGAAACATACTGTATTTGCTTAGAAAATATATCTAATTAATTATAAAGTTCCTATACTAATTTTTTCAAGATTATTAATGTGATGCTCTTCATTTATTGAGGGCATCATCTCACTATTATGATTCAAATTCAAACTAGCAAAAGCTAGTTTTTTTTAGTACGAAGATACCTAGACTCAAACCTTGAAGTATTTGGGTTTGAGCCTAATATGATTACAAGTTATTAGTAACAGTAGTAGTTTTATGGTAACAATCGTGTAATTATCAGGGTATTCTATACATCCACAACGAAATAATTCTTTAAATGCAACAATAGTACTTGTACTAATTTTCTTTTTAACATATTAACCCTCCTTCCCTATGAATTTTAAGTAATTTTATTTAAATTATATGTAAGATGGTTCTATATATTTAAATATATTCAATTATTAAAAAGGTTTGCATGATTAAACATGTAAAATCATAAATGATTTTATTAATATACTTTTGTGATAATTAGGCCTAGTTAATAGGATACTTTTTTGTTTGCAAAATTTCATATAAGTTTTTAGAAATTCATCTTGTAGATTTTATAATAGCTATACTATAAACAAATTGAAAATAAGAGCTTATGCAACATTAATAACAGCAGGTAAGTATATATTAAATGAAGAAGATAGGGAAATTGAGTATCAAATAATAGTTCTAAAAGAGTATCAAAATTTATAGTTTGTAGTTATAAATTAAAAATATAGTAAGAGAAACTACAGGGTTAAGTGGAAAATTATCCTTCTATACAGTAGAACAAAGTTAGTAGGGGACACAATTATTATTTAAAAAAATAAAAAATTGAATTATGAAGTCTGTAAATACATAAAAAAAAGCTAGTATATCATAATAGATATTATCATATATGATAAACAAACTTCTATATTTATCCTTAATAATTTTTTACTCCATTCCAAACAATATTACCAAACCCACATTATTATAAATTAAATAAAACTATCAATATAAATATCTTATACTACAAAAATAATGATGTGAGTAATAAACCATTACGAGGTGACTTTTTTGAATAAAATTCCAATGAAATCAAATTTTAAAGAAGAATTTGGTAGAGAAATCAACCCTACATCCCGATTAATTGGTAGTTATGCTGGCAGAGTAGGAGGTCAGATGACTAGAAAATTAGTTGAAATGGGTGAAAAGCAGCTCATGAAAAATGATGGTTTAAAGTAATATCAAAGCACCCTATCTAGGGTGCTTTAAATAATAACTAAATTTTATTGAACATATACATTACCATTAGAATATTGTATGAGCTTTATTTTATTTTTTCCTAATATATTTCCTGTTGTTTTATCTATTAATGTTGCATATATCTCAAAATATATATTTTTTTGAGCATTTTGATTATTGTGGTTTGGTATCCAATAAACTTTATCATCTAACATTTCTTCTGTTTTTTTTCCTAACGAAATAGCTGATAAATTTTTGGGGCTATATTTAACAAATTGACCATAGTTAGTACTCCATTTTGCTTTATAATTATTACTGTCTGTTAAATCATTTGTATTAGCTGTTAAACCTATACCTATACCAGACCTTCTGTATGGATTATATGAGTTAACATCAGATATAATATTAATTTTTTCAGAATAATAACAGCTCTGTGACATTTTATTTACTACTAAATCTGATCTTTGACTAAAAATAATTAATAGAGCCAACAATATAGATATTACATATTTTAGATATTTTCTCATAAAAAATCACCACTTTTTTAAATTTGTTAAAAATATTATTTGCATTATATATAAAAATATCCTAAAATACATACAATTACTTTTCTTTATTATACTATAGTTTTATAATAGTAATATATACCTAGATTATTCATATAAAATTATGAGCAGTGAACTAAAATCTATGATTTTATGTGAATCGCTTACTCTTATGAAAAAGTGGAATAGGAGATTCATTAATAAGTATCTTTCTGAATAGAATATGTCCATTAAATGGCAGGCATTCCAACTCAGTATGCCTTCGATTTCACTGGAATCTTCTAATTCAGAAACTTACAGCATATTATTCAAAGTTATATGAATAATCAGGCTTAAAAGTTATTTTTTTGGTGTTACTACCATATGACAGCAACATTCTCCTTTAGCTAATAACTTTTTAAATTCTAAGTTTAATTCTGGGAAAC
>NZ_LOHE01000053.1 GCF_001559865.1 Abyssisolibacter fermentans | reverse complement strand
ATATATATCCAGGTTCTTCTAATGCGAATCTTTTTCCACCTTGCTCTGCAGAATCAAATACGAATGTAGAAGTTCTGTATACTGGAGTAGCTAATGCTCCAAATTGCTTGTCGCCAATATGTCCACCATGTATAGCTTTAGTAGCAAAACCTTTGTTTTTTAAATATTCCTTGTTCATTTATATCTCTCCTTAAAAATAATTTTATATAATAATAAAAGTTATAATCATTTAATGCTGTATAATAACGCAAGTATTGTGCCAAATCTTTTATCTTATTAAAAAGTGTATTTTTAGACTCTTGTATGCAAATAGAATATAAGATGTAAAATGTTATAACCATATTTAATGGAATAATGTAAATATATCTTTACATTTGTAAAGAAATATTTACATTATTGATTAGTCTTTTTATAATAAAGGTTTAATTGCCACTATGTTTTATCTAATAATTTGATTTTAATAAGTAACGAAATATATCTTTTTCTATTAGTTATATATAATTTCATACTAAAAACATTGATTTTAAATCTCATCTTTATTCAAAAATTCGCCATTTTGAGCTCGTTTGATCAAATCTTCTACTTTCGTTTTTATCAGTTCTCTTGTTTCTCTAAATTTTTCTATCGAACCACCAGAAGGATCTTCTAGACCCCAATCTTCCATATGTCTATTAGAAACAAATGGACAAACAACATTGCAACCCATCGTTATCAAAACATCTAGTTCTGCTGGTATAGCTGAAAGCAACTTTGGTTTATGTCCATTCATATCTACTCCAACCTCTTCCATAACTTGAACTGCTAAAGGTTTTACTTCAGGATACTCCTGTGTCCCAGCTGAATAAACTTCAAATATATTGCTTCCTAATTTCTTTGCCCAACCTTCTGCCATTTGACTTCTGCAAGAATTATGAACGCATACAAAGCCAAGTTTAATTTTCATTGTTTCCCTCCTATTTATTATATATATACTTTATTTTTTTAAATTTTTATGAATTTAATATAGTAATAAAATTTTAGATATATTAATTTTTTGATATGTCAAACCAATATCTCGTTTTGTTTGCAATTTTAACCAAAGTAAGCATTAGTGGTACTTCGACTAATACTCCTACTACTGTTGCTAATGCAGCACCTGACTTTAGCCCAAATAAAGAAATCGCAACAGCAACCGCAAGCTCAAAAAAATTACTCGCACCAATCATTGCTGCTGGAGCAGCTATATCATGATTTAATTTCCATGATTTTGACCAACCATAAGCAATGAAGAAAATTAGAAATGTTTGAATAATAAGTGGTACAGCAATCAATGCAATATGCAGTGGATTATTTATAATATTTTCTCCTTGAAACGAAAAAATAATAATTAACGTTAGTAATAAACCTACTATTGTAATGTTATCAAATTTCTTTAAAAACACATTTTTAAAATATTTTATCCCTTTATTTTTTATTATATATTTTCTTGAAATATATCCTCCTGCTAATGGAATAACAACAAATAATACTACCGAAAGCAGCAATGTATCATATGGTACTGTTACATTACTTACATCAAGTAAAAAAACAACTATTGGAACAAATGCAAAAAGTAGAATTAAATCATTTATTGCTACTTGTACCAACGTATATGCAGGATTTCCCTTTGTTAAGTGACTCCACACAAAAACCATTGCAGTACATGGTGCTGCTCCCAATAAAACTGCCCCTGAAAGATATTCTGTTGCCAGCTGGGTTCCAATCCAATTTATAAATACATATTTGAAGAAAAAAGTCGCTATAAGATACATTGTAAAAGGTTTAACTAGCCAGTTTATAACTAATGTTATACAAAGTCCTTTTGACTTCTTAGTAGCGTTTACAATACTTGAAAAATCAATTTTTAACATCATGGGATAAATCATTAACCAAATGAGTATAGCAACCGGAATTGAAACATGGGCATATTCAAACTTACTTAAAGTTTTAGGTATCAACGGAAACCACTGACCAATCATAACTCCCGCTATAATACATAGTGATACCCACAACGTTAAATAGCGCTCAAATAATCCCATCTCTTCTGATACTTTAATATCATTATTCTTCAATATTTAATCCTCCTTAATAATCTTTAATACCTTGTTCTTATCTTCTCTAATCATTTGGCAGTTCAAGTTACTTGATTTGTATTTTAAATATCTTTTAATATCAGAAATATATACATCTTCAGTTTTGAATTTCTGCCTTAGAAATTTTATTATAAATTCATTTTCTTTTTCAACTGTAGAACTAATCTTATAATGTACCCATTGAGCATCTTTTGATGGACATATAAGATTAACGCTCCTTAGCTTACTTAGATGTCTTGACACATTAGATTGTGTCATTTCTAATATAACCTCGATTTCACAAACACATAACTCTGCATGAATTAATAAATTTAATATTCTTAGCCTATTTTTATCTCCCAACACCTTAAATAATTGAACCATATTGCATTTTCACCTCTATTATATGAGTATATTCGAATGTACTCATATGCTAACAATTTTCAGTTATTATTACAAGTATTAAATCTTTGTTTATTTGTTATATTTTAGGAATGCATTCATTTCTTTACTTAAAAAACTACAACCGTATATTTATCTATAATGTTTGTAGTTTTTTTAACTATAAATTTATTTCATAAACATCATTATATCATCACCTACATTAGTTAATGATCCAATACCAAATTTATCAACTAAAACCTGAACTACATTTGGTGATAAAAATGCTGAAGAATTGATTCTAAATGAATATTTTTTACTCCTAAATGTAATAACGCTAATAAATACTATTACATTTTTTTAGCTCCAGTTTTAAACGCACTTTTTCTTGAAGTAACCTTTTGTATATATATCAATTATATATATTTTTTTGATATAAATTATAATGTATTATAGACCCATTAAAGAAAGTGTCTATCAAATATGGTACAATCAGTTATAAAAAAATCTTTAGATGCTATGAAATAAAATTTAAAGAGGTATAAAATGAAAAAAACACAATATTAATTTTCACAAGAATTCTTTATACACTATTTTTAATTGGAACTATAATTTTACTCTGGATGGTTTATAAAGCTATTGACAGTAGCATTGCTTTCAAATTCGGAATAGGATATATATTCTTTGGTTTTTTTCTACTTCTGTATGTTATTTTTATTACTATTTTAAATTAAAAAAAGTTAAAATGGGTTGAGATAAGAAAAAGGCTATTTAAATTTATTGCTTTCTTTATTTTATTTGGTACTTCGAATTATATTTTTGATTATGTTTTTAGACCTTCAACCTTAGATTTATTTAGAGAATTTTCTTCTTCTTTGGGTTTAGCTTTTGGTATCTCCTTTAATGATGCTATCTTTTTAAAAAAGAAAGAGGATTAAAAATTGTTTTGATGATAAAATGATTGGATAAGAAGATATAATACATTAAGACATAATCTTATAAAAATGCGAAGTACAGATTATTTATATAATCCCAAATGCAGACTCATAAAATGGGTCAATTTTTTACTTGATTAATTCCATTTGTGGTATTATAATTATAAATGGAACTAAAAGGAGGGTATATTATGAAAAATATAAACGAGATAATGTTAAATCCTATCCGGATGAGAATTATCCAGGAACTTGCTTCCAATCAAAGCATTACCGCGACTGAGCTTTGTAAAAAAATCAGTAATGTACCACGAACAACCATGTATCGTCATATAAATATTCTCATTGATAACGATATTCTGTCTGTTGTATCAGAAAAAAAAATTAGAGGAAGTCTTGAAAGAACACTTGCTTTGAACATTCCAAATGTTACAAAACACAACACCATTGAAAACGCTGACCAAAATGCCTTTGGATTTCTAATGTGCAATTACGCAAAATTTCACAATTATTTCAGTGACAAAAACTCTGATCCTGCAAAGGACAAAATTTTTTTGAACAATACTGTGCTGATGATGAACGATACTGAATTCGACCAATTTTTAGCAGAAATACGCGAGATTCTTGTGAAATACAGCTTTGAATCAGCGGAAGGAAGAAAGGTCAGGGATATATCTATAATATCCTCACCTTCATAATAAGGAGTATGTAAAATGACTAAATCAAAAATGAAAAGAGGAAAAAAGATTATGATGATATTCGGTATAATAGTTGCAGCGATTGCAGTTTTCATGTTAATTGGTGCGATTTTACACGCTACATATTTTAAAGGAAAATTAGAACAAATAAAACCTTATGGTCAGCTTGTTGATGTTGACGACGGACAGATGCATGTCTATTCAATGGGCAATGGTGAAAAAACAATTGTATTACTTCCCGGTATGGGTGTTTCTCTTCCATCTGCTGATTTTGCTCCGCTCATGCGTAAACTCAGTGAAAAATATACAGTTGTTTGTGTCGAGTATTTTGGTGTAGGCTTTAGCAGTGAAACTTCAAAGCCACGTACCTGTGAAAATTATGTAAAAGAAACAAGAACAGCACTCAGCCAAGCGGGTTTTAAAGCACCTTATATTTTAATGCCACACTCGATTTCAAGTGTTTACAGTGAATATTACGCTACGAAATATCCCCATGAAGTAGATGCTGTTATCTCTCTTGATGGTACTTCAACTGCTTATTATGAAGAAATGCCGGCTATTTACAAATCAATACTTAAAATTGCAAAATTCCAACAAGCAATAGGTATCACCTCAATTTTATCACCTTTAGCTATAAATAAAAACGATTTATTTTCAAAAGGCTTTACTCAAACTGAAATAAATGATATAACTGTATTTTCAGGTTTTACAATAAATGGTACCGTTTTAAAACAGATGGCAAATTCCTCTGAGTTTATAAAACAAACCATGGACTTGCCATTCCCTGAATCTGTTCCATACTTCAAAATTATTTCCAAGCATACTTACGAAACTCCAAATAAACAGCTTAAAATTACACCTCAAGAATATCAACATAAACATCTTGAACGAATTGGTAAACATGCAAAACATGAAATTCTTGATGGTAATCACTTTATCTATTTAAATAATGTTGACCGAATTGCTGAAATTACGGATGATTTAATACTTAAGACTAATCAATAAGGTTATAAGTATTCCATTATTGTACATTCTTCTTGTTTAATGTATTAATTAGAAAAATTACTTAATTCATAATAACAGAGAATAGCATACTAACGTTTAAATACATAATAATTACGAGGGAGTTGAAATACTCTCTTTTTTTAACGTAATTACAGCACCTCCAAAGCTCAATGAACCCTTGTAGGAAGCCAAGAAACGTTTTAATCTTATGTTAAAATAATTAGCAGAAACGATTGGGCTTAAGCTTTACAATAACAAAGTAAAGAACCAAAATAACCCCTCGGTATAATGCCGTGGGGCTTTTATAGATATCGTTCACTGCTCATAATTTTCTATGGATAATCATAGTTTAATATAACAAACAAGTTAGGTTTACCTATACTATTACTTCTCTACTTCATATGGCCAATCAATTATCCCACCTAAATCATATACTTTTGTATATCCTAAATCAATTAGCTCTAAAGCTGCGTTCTTACTTCTTCTACCACTTCTACAATATACGAAAATTATAGTGTCTTTATCTGTAATCACATTTTCTGCTTCTTTTCTAATATCATCAACAGGTAATAGTATACTATTAGGTATATGTCCTTCATCATACTCTTCTTTTGTTCTTACATCTAGTAAAACAATGCTATCATTTTCATCAAGGATTTCTTTAGCATCTTTTGGGCTTATTTTCTGGTATACACTGTCATTAATACCAACTTGAGATTCTTTTTCTGCATCTTGTAATTCATTATTATTAGTGCAAGCTACCAATGAAAGCATAATAATCATTATTACTAGTAGTTTTAAATATATTTTTTTCATTTGTATCCTCCTTTGAAGTTTAAGAAAATTTTGACATATATTAGATTTATACTAACTTCAACATACATACCCAATAATTTATTATTTCAAACATTTTTAAATTTATACAAAGAATCACTAATTACATTCTAGCAACTGAATCGCTTATTCGTTATAGCATATTTCACAGGTCTATTTGACAAAAATAAAAATTGTCAATCCTCCAAAATTTAATGTATTAAAAAATATAACTAGATAACACTAAATCCAATTACCTATTTTAAACTATAACAGTACAAAAACATTAGAAAAATTTTTCAATTCAAATCAGCCTTTGTTTGCAATTTTTCTATAGTAAATAATTGTTTAAATTCGTTTTAACTCTCTAGTATGTAGCGAGGGAGCCATGCAGGAATCTTTCTCGTCACGGTGGTGTACATGTTTTTTCTGATTAGAAGTGGAAGGAAAAAACATACGCACCAATGTTCCTTAGAAAGAAACCCTGCATGTCTCCTAGTAACTATATTGGTTGCTAGTTAATAGTACATTTAAGTTTAATACCAGACTGGTATTAGATGTGTTTAAAATTGCACCTTTATAGTTTATAAATAAATATTGTATTAAATATACATAAATGTTATCATAATAATATTATGGGATAAGGAGGTTATGGATTTTGTATGGAAAATAAATCAAAGGGAATAGTTCTAATACTTATGTCTGCATTATTCTTTGCTTTAATGGCAGCAACTGTTAAATCTATCCCTAACATACCTGTAACAGAAAAAATATTCTTTAGAAATATTTTTGGCTTTATATTTGCTCTAATTATTGTTAAGAAGAAAGGTAAACCCCTATTAGGAAACAATAAAAGACTATTATTATTCAGAAGTTTTTGCGGACTACTTGGAGTAGCTTGTTATTTTTTGGCATTATCAAAAATTCGATTAGCTGATGCAGTTATACTAAATAAATTTTCACCATTTTTTATATTAATATTATCTTATATTTTTCTAAAGGAAAAAATAAAAAAATTTCAAGTTGTATCATTAATTTTAGCTATACTCGGTGCAGGGTTTGTTATTAAACCTGGATTGAATTTAACTATAATTCCATCACTAATAGCTTTAGCATCAGCCTTATTTGCCGGTTGTGCATACACAGCTATTAGGTATCTAAGACATACAGATGCACCCGAAACTATTGTATTATACTTTACATTTATATCTACAATTTCAATGATACCTTTTATGCTATCTGGTCAATTTGTTATTCCTAATCAGGCTCAAATAACACGCTTAATAAGTTTAGGGATATTTGCAACATCAGCACAATTTCTAATGACTTATGCATATAGATATGCACCAGCAAGTGAATTATCAATATATACATATGCTAACATTGTTTTTTCAAGTATTATTGGTCTTTTGGTATGGAACGAAACATTGGATTTTATGACAGTTATTGGAGCTTTACTAATTATTACATCTGGAATATTGAATTATATTGTAAATAATAATATTAAACTAAAAAAATTACCATAATAATAAAAGGATTAAATCAAATTTAATCCTTTTATTATTATATATTGTACTTCTGTTTTTTTCTAACTAACGTTGATATATCAATTCCTAGCTTTTCAGCAGCTTGTTTAAGTGTTCTAGTACTAGATATCGTTTTCTGTATTATAGATTTCTCGTATGAATCCATCTGTTTCTTGAGTGGTAATGTTTCATTTTCTGATTCTGAAACTATTTTTTGATATTCTAAAGCACTTGTTCTAATTTTATTTGAAACTTGGTCATGAAAAATATTTGAATCTATCTGTGCATGATCTGATGTTATTACAAGCCTCTCTATTAAATTCTTCATTTCTCTTATATTGCCCGGCCATGAATAAACTAAAAATAATTCTAGAAGATCTGGAGAAAAAAAACATGATTTTTTGTATTTGATATTATAATACTCCAAAAAGCTTCTTGCAAGTGCTAGTATATCTTCTCTACGTTCCTTTAAAGATGGGATTCTAATATTAATTACATTTAATCTATAATATAAGTCAACTCTGAAATTTTTTTCTTCGATTAATTTTTCAAGATTAGCATTTGTTGCTGATATAATTCGTGCATTAAACTCAATAGCTTTTGTCCCTCCTAATCTGTGAAATTTCTTATCATTTATAGCATTCAAAAGTTTAACCTGTAATGTATACGGCATGTCTCCTATTTCATCTAAAAACAAAGTCCCATCGTTAGCTTCCTCAAAAAGACCTTTTTTACCACCTTTTTGAGCTCCTGTAAATGCACCCTCTTCATATCCAAAAAGCTCAGATTCTAAGAGATGTTCAGGTATTGCACCACAATTTATTTTAATTAAACTACCTGTGCTGCTTCTATCACTAATTTTATGAATATATGAAGCTATAAAATCTTTACCTACACCTGTTTCTCCTAAAAGTAATACTGTACTATCAACATTCGCAATTTTCTTTATTTTTTTGTAAATAGATTTCATATATTTATTCTCTGAAACAATCTGATCATTTTTATTATAGTTAATTTCAGTATTGATTTTCTTTGCATAACTTAAAGATAACGTCTCATCTTTTGCAATTTCTTTCATTAAGAGATCTAACTCAGATACGTCTCTTACAACAGCAATAGTTCTTTTTAAATTGTTATTTGAATCATAAATAGGAGATCCACTCACAAGACATTTTTGACCTTTGTAATAGTTATTAATTGTTGAAACTGGTGCTTTATTTTCAATGACTTTTCTACAGCATGAATTTGGTAGTATATTCAATCTTCTTAATTCATTCACTTTCTTTCCAATTAATACATCTCTAGAAAGACCAGATAAATTTGCAAAAGAATCATTTACATATAAAGTTTTCCCATCTTCGTCTGTTATATAAATTCCATCTTGTAATTTATTAAACATTTCACTATAAAAATATATTTGTTCGTTTAAGTACTTAATCTGATCAATAAGTTCATACTTTATAGAAAAATCAGCAAAGAAAAAAATAAAATATTTCTTTTCCATTAACTTTATTTCATTCCCTTTAACATAGAAAGTACTATTATTATTCATCATTTCAATAACTTTATAATTTTTAAAAACATATTTGCTAATGTTAGGAAAGAAAGCAGTTAAGTTTTTGTTACTTATATTTTCGTTAGTATCTTCTAAAAAGTGTCTAAAAACATAATTATATTCCTTTATATTATATTCAGTATCCGTTATAACAAAACCTAAATAAATGTTATTAAGATTAGGATGAATTAATGCATCATTCATATCATTTCCTCCCTGCAAATTATGGATATACTTATATATTCTCACATTAATTAGCCTAATGCAAGTAATTATATGCATAAATGCAAATCAAAATCTATTATGCATATGCAATATTGCATATATTTATCTTTTAATTAGTAACTATGAATTAACTATTATTAGTCTATTCCTTCCAAAATGCCTATTTAAAGCTATCTTCTTTCATTTAGATATTTTTGGCATATATTTTGCTGTATCAGTAATAGAAATAAGAAAGAAGTAAACTTTATTATTATTACATATATCGATGCATTGTTAATATTATGAGTAATTTTGCAAACTATAAAAAGTAGTTTTAAACATATTTCTAAAATTTTCTTGTAAGGGGGCGCTTCAATGAGAGAAGTTGTTATTGCATCAGCTGTTAGAACTCCTATTGGAAGTTTTAATGGTGGATTATCAAAGGTATCTGCAGTAAATTTAGGGGTTGTAGCTGCAAAAGAAGCATTAAACAGAGCTGGTATAAAACCTGAAATGGTAGATGAAGTTATTATCGGTAATGTTTTAGGTGCTGGTTTAGGACAAAATGTATCAAGACAGGTAAGTATTCATACCGGAATTCCTAGCGAAGTTCCTGCTATGACAATTAACAAAGTTTGTGGATCTGGTTTAAGAGCAGTAAGTATGGCTGCACAATTTATCATGCTTAATGATGCAGACATCATATTATGTGGAGGAACTGAAAGCATGAGTCAAGCTCCTTATCTCTTGCCTAAAGCAAGATGGGGACTAAGAATGGGAGATGGAAAACTAGTAGACAGCATGGTACATGATGGTTTATTTGATATATTTAACAAATATCACATGGGAATAACAGCTGAAAATATAGCTGAGCAATGGAAAATATCCAGAGAAGAACAAGATAAGTTTGCTGTAGCTAGTCAAAACAAGGCAGAACAAGCTCAGAAAACTGATAGATTCAAAGATGAAATAGTTCCAGTTGCAGTTCCACAAAGAAAAGGAGATCCAATAATTGTTGATACAGATGAATTTCCAAGACATGGTGCTACTATCGAAAAAGTAAGTAAGCTAAGACCGGCATTTAAAAAAGATGGTACTGTAACAGCTGGTAATGCATCAGGAATAAATGATGGTGCAGCTATGCTTATTGTAATGTCTAAAGAAAAGGCTGATGAATTAGGTATAAAACCAATAGCTGTCATTAAAGGATATGCTTCAGCAGGTGTTGATCCAAGCATCATGGGTTATGGACCTGTGCCTTCAACTAAAAAAGCACTCGAAAAAATTAACTGGTCAATAGATGACTTAGATTTGATTGAAGCAAATGAAGCTTTTGCATCGCAATCAATTGCAGTAACTAGAGATTTAGGCTTAAATCCAGAAATAATTAATGTAAACGGTGGTGCTATCGCTTTAGGTCATCCAATAGGATGTTCTGGCGCAAGAATTTTAGTTACATTACTATATGAAATGGATAAACGTAATGCTAAAAAAGGATTAGCAACACTTTGCATTGGTGGCGGAATGGGAACTGCTTTACTCGTTGAAAGATAGATTTGGAGGTGCAACTTTGGATAAGATTATTTCATATGACCAAGCAATAGATAAAATAAAAGATGGTATGACTATTATGATAGGAGGATTTCTCGGAACAGGAAACCCTCATGGATTGATAGATGCTCTAGTTAAAAAAGGTGTTAAGAATTTAACATTAATTGCTAATGATACTGCTTTCCCTGAAATTGGTATTGGTAAATTGATTGTTAATAAGCAAGTAAAAAAAGTAATTGCATCACATATTGGTACTAACAAGGAAACAGGAAGACAAATGTCTGAAGGAGAAACAGAAGTAGTTCTAGTACCTCAAGGTACACTAGCAGAACAAGTAAGAGCTGGTGGAGCTGGTTTAGGTGGTTTTTTAACTCCTACTGGTATTGGAACTATAGTAGAAGAAGGAAAGCAAAAAATTACAATTAATGATAAAGAATATTTGTTAGAACTTCCATTAAAAGCTGATGTAGCATTGGTAGGTGGATCTATTGTAGATAAAAAAGGTAACATTTTCTATAGCAAAACAACACAAAACTTCAATCCATTGATAGCTATGGCAGCAGAAACTGTTATAGTTGAAGCTGAAAAAATAGTTGAAATAGGAGAAATTGACCCTCATTTAGTAATGACTCCTGGTGAGGTTGTTGATCATATTGTAGAGGGGGTAAACAATGAACAGTAAAGAATTCATCGCAAAAAGAGTTGCTAAAGAACTTAATAATGGTGATATAGTTAATCTGGGAATAGGTTTACCTACTATGGTAGCTAATTATGTTCCTGATGATATAGAAGTAACATTTCAATCTGAAAATGGATTTTTAGGATTAGGTCCTGCTCCAGAAGAGGGAAAAGAAGATAAGGATTTAGCTAATGCAGGTGGTCAACCTGTAACTATTTTAACTGGTGGTTGCTATTTCGATAGTGCTACTTCTTTCTCTATTATCAGGGGAGGTCATGTTGATATTACAGTTCTTGGTGCACTTCAAGTTGACCAAGATGGTAACCTTGCTAATTTTATGATTCCTAAGAAACTCATACCGGGTATGGGAGGCGCTATGGACTTAGTAACTGGAGCAAAAAGAGTTATCGTAGCTACTGAGCATTGTACTAAAAAAGGCGCTCCAAAAATATTAAAAGAATGTGTTTATCCGTTAACAGGTGCAAAGGTTGTTGATGCAATTGTAACTGAATTAGCATTTTTATCTGTAACAGATGAAGGCTTAGTACTTAAAGAATTAGCACCTGACGTAACTGTGGAAGAAGTAATTAGTAAGACAGATGCTAATTTAATCATACCTGATGACATAAAATTAATGGATGTTGAATAAAATAATTATTAAATAATCAAAACCTAATACCAGATTTATAAATGTATAATAAAAAACTGGTATTAGGTTCTTTAATTTTTGCTATATACTAAAACACAAGCAACTAACTTTAAAATACCAATAATCATTTAATATTATTGATTATTTTATATATTAATCATATGATTTTTTTATATCATCAGCTTCCTCTATTAAATGTTTTGCAATAGTACCCATGTTCATTTTATTCCAAAATGATAAATTTTTATGTGAATTATAATATTTTAATGGAATTGGATGTGTTCCAATCACGACAGGTATATTATAGTGATTCTCAATAAATTCTTTAAAATGAGTTATTCTAGGACACGGTGGATATCCAACAACCATTCCTGTTGCCAAATGAATTGATTCGGCACCATTATTTATCATTTCTTGAGGTACATATTCTATATTACCTCCAGGGCACCCTCCACAATAAGAATAACCTACAATTTCTAGTTCTTCATCTTTAGGATATACTGAAAAACCCCCTACATGTTCCTTCATTGCTCTAAAACATTTCCCACCACCACAGTTTTGGTAACGACCACAAATAATAATACCAATTTTTTTCATTTAAAAGACCCCTTTATTTTAATTTTAAAACAAAATTAATTTAGTATGATCCTTATTGTAATTTATTGAAATGTAAAATGTATCTAATAATTGTTTTTATATATTGTTTTAACATTCTAAAATTTCTATTGTTTTTACATCAATAATTCTATTTCTTGACATTACATATATTTCTATACTTATATCTATAAATCCTTTTATTGCATCAATTTTCCACAATATTTATTATTAGCATTCTAATATTCCTACTCACTTTGTTCCTAGGAGTAAATTAATAATCTAGCTTTTTACTTTGTTACATATTAAACCTATATCTAATTTATCATATTGTAAAAATATCATAATATGTATATAATATTAATTAAAGTATTAGCATAATAAAGTTGAAAGGATGTTAATGTGAAAAATTTAAAGTCTGAAAATGTACAGATATCTCAAAAACCTAAAAAAATATTAGAGATCAATAATTTAAATAACCATACTAAACTCGAAAAAGAACTACGTCCTACCACTAAAAAATATACTAGACTTGAAGTACTATCAAAAGATAGAATCGGAATGGCTTTAGACATACTACATAAAATATATGAGTTAAATATTAATTTAATTTCTTTAGAAGTATTACCCAAAAATGGACAAATTAAAATTGAAGGTATTCCAGATGAAGCAAAGAAAGCTTTAATATCCTCTCTATACAGTGTAGAAGGTGTAATTGATGTACATGAAATAAATCTTCTCAAAAAAGAACAAAATGAAAAAAACCTTTTAGCAATTATAGATTCTGTAGATGAAGGAATTTTAGCAATAAATAATAAAATGGAAATCGAATTCTTCAATAATTATTGCGAACAAATATTCCACTATAAAAAAGAAGAAGTAATAGGAAAAAACATTAATCATCTTTTTAATATAGACACACCTATGGCTAAATTATTACAAACTGGTGAAAAATATGATAACATTGAAATTAATATAAAAAATAATAGAGGTGAAAGTCATTATCTTACAACAGGCCGACCTATAAAAGACGATTATAACAAAACTATAGGTGTTGTTGCTTCTTTA
The DNA here is from genome assembly GCF_001559865.1 of Abyssisolibacter fermentans. Classification (NCBI taxonomy): domain Bacteria; kingdom Bacillati; phylum Bacillota; class Clostridia; order Eubacteriales; family Clostridiaceae; genus Abyssisolibacter; species Abyssisolibacter fermentans. Next base: position 1,819 of record NZ_LOHE01000053.1, on the reverse strand, counting down.
AAGGATATTAAACAAGCTATAGAAATTGCTAATGTTGTATCTACTATTAAAGAAGGTGCATTTAAGGAGGTCATTGGTAACAGTTTTGCTATGGAAAAATGTAAAAAATTATGTTCATCTGTAGCAAAAAGTAACTCTACAATTCTCTTAAGAGGTGAGAGCGGCACTGGAAAAGAACTTTTAGCAAAAGCTATTAAAAATTTAAGTAATAGGACTGATAAAAACTTTGTTACTATAAATTGTGCTGCACTTCCAGATAACTTAATAGAAAGTGAATTATTTGGTTATGAAAAAGGAAGCTTTACTGGTGCAAATACATCAGGTAAAGATGGATTGTTCAAAGAAGCAGATGAAGGCACCCTGTTTCTAGACGAAATTGGAGAACTATCTATGGTACTTCAAGCAAAACTTTTAAGGGTTCTTCAAGAAGGAGTAATCAGGAAAATCGGAAGTACTAAAGAAGAAAAAGTTGATGTCAGAATAATTGCAGCTACTAATAGAAATTTAGAAAAAATGATTAGAAATGGAGAATTTAGAGAAGATTTATATTATAGACTAAATGTAATTCCTGTGTATATTCCACCATTAAGAGATAGACTTGATGATATTCCAAATTTAGTTACATTTTTTATAGAAAAATTGAATAAAAAGTTAAATAAAAATGTTTCTGGCGCTGAATTAGCTTTTATAAATGCTTTAATGGAATATAACTGGCCCGGTAATATAAGAGAGTTGCAAAATGTTATTGAAAGAGCAATGAATTTATGTTTTGATAATCTATTAAAAACTGAACATCTAATCATAGATTTTCATGGAAAAACAAAAACTTTTTCTTCTAAATTTTCTTTTGATGATGATATTAAACTAAAAGACGTAGTAGAAATTTGTGAAAAAGAAACTATTATTAAAGCGTTGAATAGATATAAAAGCTATCGTAAGGCAGCTAAAGTTTTAGGAGTTTCTCATACTACTATTATTAATAAAGCTAAAAAATATAACATTATTCATATAAACTAATTTCCTTATATACTTTGGTTTTAATTTGATTTATTGTATATAAATATGTAAAGAGCTGTTTAAATATCAGCTCTTTTTGCTATATTAATTTTTTCATATTTTTATATAATACTAGAAAAAATCACGTATACATAGCATTAAGCATATATTGATATGAACTAACTAATTTCAAAATATTTAAAGAGGTGAATAATATGAATTTGGATCAGAGAAAAAAAGAACTCATAAAAGAAATAAAAAGAACTAAAGAATTTATTGAATTTCAAAATTCAAAGGTAAATATAGAAAGATATAAAGATTTAAAATCCGAAATAGAATCACTTCAAAAAAAACGTTTCGAATTATTTTCTACTAATAAACCAAAAAAAGAAAAAGAATATCTAGCTTTAGAAATAGATAAGCAATTCAAAAGTCTTTCCAAAATCCCTGAAGTAAAAAAACTAATTAAGGCTGAAAAAGAATTTCATAATTTTATGTTTAAACTATATAAAGATATAAATCATTCCTTAGATTTGGAACTAAAGTGAAATCGCTTAGATCTATACTAAACATCACAATCAGATAGAAACTCTGTCCAACCTAATTAGAAACCACTTATAAAAGTAGAAATCTTTGCCCTAAAAAATCTGTATAAAATAAGTTTGTATTAATATTTACCATTACTAATGCGTTTATTATTTCATTTCCTATGAGTTATAAGAAATAAATAATTATCCCAGATTATTCATAGAAAATTAAATACTATACTGCATCCTTCTGATTATAAGATATCCATCAAATTCTTGACATACCAACTCGGTAT
>NZ_LOHE01000052.1 GCF_001559865.1 Abyssisolibacter fermentans | reverse complement strand
AACTTACAGCATATTATTTGAACGTTATATGAATAATCAGGGATAAAATGAAATTGGGAGGTTTTTTTATGAATACTATAGAAAAAACTATAAGCACTAAAAAAATTTATGAAGGCAAAATAATTAATTTAAGAATAGATACGATAGAATTACCAGATCAAAAATATTCTAAACGAGAAATTGTTGAACATAATGGTGGTTCAGCTGTTATTCCTGTTACAGCAGATAACAAAATTGTTTTTGTTAAACAATACAGGAAAGCTGCTGAAGATTATCTGATAGAAATTCCAGCTGGGAAAATTGATACTGGTGAAGACCCAAGAGATTGTGTTATTAGAGAATTAAAAGAAGAAACTGGAATAATAGCTGGTACAATAGACTTTCTTTTTAAATTTTATTCTACACCAGGTTTTAGCAATGAAATAATACATCTATATGCAGCGTATGATTTGGAATTTGGTAACCCAAATCCTGATGAAGATGAGTATATAGATATCTTGAAAATAGATGTAGATGAAGCAATTAAAATGATCTTTAATGGTGAAATAATAGATAGCAAAACAATATCCGCTATATTAGCTATAAAATCAATAATAGATAGCAAAAATAATTTATAAACATTTACAATGGATTACATACTTAGGTTATCTCAAGAAAACAATTTGAGATAGCCTTTTTTTATATAGAAAACATTTATGACTTGCAATGATAAAAATTAGAAAAAATAGCTAGGTAAACCTCACCAGCTAAGAAAATTCAGATTGAACCCTTTAGTGGATTATTTGTTCGAATAGTTGTTATAGGTAGTTATTAGAGGTTTGTTAGATACTCTTCTTAGAAAGGAACTTAAAAAAAGTTTATCTTTATAAAATAATTTTTTATTGGTATTTTAGTACAACTTCTTTAATAAAAATATAGTAAGTACACTTTTTAAGTAACTAAGTCTTCTATAAAATTAAACGCTAAACTTTAATAATAAGTTAACTTATGAAAATGAAAGGAGTAGAAATCATGTTTAAAACAAATTTTAAAAGAAAAGCAAGAGAACATTTTAATAAATGTACTGGAATATATTTAATTATCATTGTTTTCTTAATACTAGGTATAGCAGTAGGTTCTATTATGTCAAAAGTACTAGAAGAACAGCAAATTAAAAACTTAGTTAGTTTTTTAAATTCTTATTTTAAAGTTTTAAATGAGACAGATATAAAAAGTATTATTTTACTAAAGCAATCAATATTAAATAATCTAAAAACTGTATTTCTTTTATGGCTTTTTGGTATAATTATAATAGGTGTTCCACTTACTTTTTGTATAATATCACTTAGAGGATTTGTTATAGGTTTCACTGTTACTTTTTTATTTAAAGAATTTGGATTAAAGGGTATCTTGTTTTCTCTATTAGCTATATTACCTCAAAACATTTTTATTATTCCTGGACTTATTATTATATCAGTTATATCTTTTAGTTTCTCTACTAACTTTTTAAAAAGGAGAAGGCAATACAGATATTCTACATATCAGAATATTATCAATTATAGCATTACTATTTTGTTAGTTACAACTTTATTAATAGTTGGTAGTATAGTAGAGGCTTATGTAACACCAATTTTCATGAAAATGGTTCTAAGTAGGTAAGCAGAAAGTATCCAAATTTCTTAAACACAACTAGATTAACAAAATATTTTATATAGAATATATGTTTAACGTCAATTTACGATAAATATAGAAGGAAATAGAGTATTTTTGTTGAATTATATATTTACCCGTGATAAAAGATATTTAAAGGAGATTTTTTTAATGGATTATTTAACCCTAAACTTTATTAATTACTTAGCAAATGATAAGGAATTATCTAAAAATACTATAGAATGTTATAATAGAGATGTTAATCAGTTTGAGAATTATTTAAAACAAAAAGACATTAATAATTTAAGAGATGTTAATAAGACAGTCATAATTACTTATTTACTACATATACAAAATACAGGTAAATCTAATTCTACTATATCACGTAATTTAGCCTCGCTTAGAACCTTTTATCAGTATTTATTAAATAATGGAATAATTAAAAATGATCCCACTCTTGATTTAAAGTCGCCAAAACAAGAAAAAAAATTACCAGGTATACTAAGTACAGATGAAGTTGCACATCTACTTGATCAACCAAATATAAAAACACCTAAAGGAATTAGGGACAAGGCAATGCTTGAACTTCTTTATGCATCTGGAATAAGAGTAAGTGAATTGATAGCATTAAATGTTTCTGATGTCAATCTAAAACTTGGTTTTATAACATGTTCTAAAAATACATCAAAAGCAAGAGTTATCCCAATAGGAAAACTATCAATTACAGCTTTAAATACATATTTAACTAAGCATAGGAATTATTTTTTAAACAATAAAGATGAAGATTCTTTATTTTTAAACCATTATGGCAATAGATTGAGTAGGCAAGGTTTTTGGAAAATAGTTAAATTTTATGCTCAAAAAGCTGAAATAAATAAAAAAATAACCCCGCAAACCTTAAGGCATTCTTTTGCAGTCCATTTGTTGCAAAATGGTGCCGATTTAAAATCAATACAAGAGATGCTGGGGCATTCAGATATTTCTACCACTCAAGTTTATACCCAATTAAATAATGTAAGGATAAAAGAAATATATCAAAAAGCTCATCCAAGAGCATAATATAAAATAATAAAACATAAGGAGCAAAATATGATAAAAAATATTGAAGAATCAGCTAAATATATAAAAGAAAAAAGCAATGAGTTTACGCCAGAAATCGGAATGATTTTAGGATCTGGATTAGGAGTATTAGCAGAAGAAATAAGAAATAAGATGGAAATAAAATATAATGATATACCTAATTTCCCTAAGTCAACTGTACAAGGACATAAAGGACAACTTGTATTAGGCGAATTAGAAGGAAAAAAAGTAATTGCAATGCAAGGAAGATTTCATTATTATGAAGGTTATAAAATGAGCGATGTTACACTACCAGTTAGAGTTATGAAGCTTTTAGGTATAAATAAACTGATGATAACTAATGCTGCTGGTGGAGTTAATGAAAGCTTTGAACCTGGAGATCTTATGTTGATTGAAGACCATATTAACTTTGCATCAAACAATCCTTTAATTGGTAAGAATATAGATGAATTTGGTCCAAGATTTCCTGATATGTCACATGCTTATGACAATGACTTAATAGAAATTGCACATAAGTGTGCTAACAATATTGATTTAGAGATTAAAAAAGGTGTGTATATGCTTTTTACTGGTCCAACATACGAGACTCCAGCGGAGATTAAAATGGCTAGAATATTAGGAGCTGATGCTGTAGGAATGTCAACCGTCCCAGAAGTTATCGCAGCTGTTCATTCAGGAATTAAAGTAATAGGTATCTCCTGTATTACAAATATGGCTGCAGGTATATTACCTTCTCCACTAAATCATGAAGAGGTCATTGAAACTACTCAAAAGGTTAAAAATAAATTTATTTGCTTTGCTAAAGAAATCTTAAAGAGTATCTAAGGAGGAAAATATGTTAAAAAAAATTCTTGAGGCTTCAAATTATATTAAGACTAGAATAGACATAAAACCAGAAATTGGTTTAATATTAGGTTCAGGTTTAGGAGATTTGGCTAATGAAATAACTGATAAGGTTATTATTAAATATGATGAAATACCTCATTTTCCTATTTCAACTATAGAAGGTCACGCTGGTAACTTCGTATTTGGTACTCTTGAAAATAAAAAAGTCGCTGTTATGCAAGGAAGATTTCATTACTATGAAGGTTATACAATGCAAGAAGTAGTTTTCCCTGTAAGAGTCATGAAAGCATTAGGAATCGATACATTGATTATAACTAATGCATGTGGTGGAATGAATAAAGAACTTTATCCTGGTGCATTGATGATTATTGAAGACCATATTAATTTTATGGGCGATAATCCATTAATCGGTAGAAATTATGATGAATTAGGTCCTCGATTCCCAGATATGTCTCATGCTTATAATGAATCATTGATTAAAGTTGCAATTGACACGGCTAAAGATATTGGTATAGAAGTTAAAAAAGGTGTTTATGCTGCTATAAGTGGACCTTATTATTTTTCTAGAGCTGAATTAAAAATGCTTAGAACAATAGGTGGGGATGTTATTGGCATGTCAACTGTACCAGAAGTAATAGCTGCAAATCACATGGCAATGAAGGTTTTAGGTATTTCATGTATTACAGATATGGCTATAGCTGAAGAAATTGAATCTATTAGTCATGAAGAAGTTATGGAAGTAGCTAATGAGGCAAAACCTAAATTTATAAATCTTACTAGAAATATACTTAAAAGATTATAAAAGAGATTTTTATGAAAGGGATTTCTCAAAAATTATTTTGAGTGAATCCTTTTTTAATGTTAAAATATATGAATTTTGGTTTCATTTTTAGATATAATTTATGTCTTATTTTACCTATTATAAATAAGTATAAGTTAAATATCTGGTGGATAACATAAAAATATAATATAAGGAGGGATAATATGAAATTCAAGTTAAAATTGTTGTCTACAATCATCCTAATATTTTTCATTATGTTTTCTTCAATAAACTATACTTATGCAACAACACCTCCATTTAAGATTGAAGCCAAATCATCTATTCTAATTGATGCAATGACTGGTAATGTAATGTATCAATCTAACGCTGATGAAAAGCTTCCTCCAGCAAGTATAACTAAAATAATGGTATTATTATTAGCCATGGAATCATTGGAAAATAATACTATGAAATTAAAAGATGAGGTTACAGTTAGCGAATATGCTGCAAGTATGGGAGGTAGTCAAGTATATTTAGAAGCTGGTGAAGTTAATACTGTTGAAACATTATTAAAAGCAATAGCAGTTAGATCTGGAAATGACGCAGCGGTTGCTCTAGCAGAACATATCGCTGGAAGTGAAGAGCTATTTTTGAAGAAAATGAACGAAAAAGCAAAACAGCTCGGTATGAAAAATACACATTTTTCAAATGTTACTGGATTTGATAAAGAAGATCATTATACAACTGCATATGATATTAGTTTAATGAGTAAAGAATTATTAAAGCATAAACAAATTACACAGTGGACAAATATCTGGATGATTACTATTAATGTAGGGAAAAAACATGACGTAGAACAAGGTCTGGTAAATACTAATAGACTTATTAGATTCTATAAAGGTGCTAATGGTATAAAAACAGGATATACAAGTAAATCGGGACATTGCTTAGCCGCTTCTGCTACTAGAAATAATTTAACTCTAATAAGCGTTGTATTAGGTTGTAATAGCTCTGATATAAGATTTAGAGAATCTAAGAAACTATTAGATTATGGATTTGCTACATATGACTCTGTGCAAATATGTAAGAAAAATGCAAAAATCAAAACAATTGATGTAATGAAGGGAAAAGAATCTAAAGTTGATATTTACGCAGCTGATAACTTATATGCATTGGTAAATAAAGGTACTAAAGATAAAATCGAAAGCAAAGTAAATCTCCCTGAGTATCTTGACTGTCCATTATCAACGAATGATAAAGTTGGAGAATTGATTATAATGATGGATAAAAAAATCATAGGTAAAGTAGATTTAATTGTAAAAGATGAAGTAAAAAAAGCTAATGTAATTGATATGTTTGAAAAAATATTTAGTTTAATGACAAAAAAACAAATCAAACAAGAATCATAAAATTAAATATACAAACAAATGGTATTTTAACCCTGATTATTTATATAATTTGAATAATATGCTGTATAATTGTGAATTAGAAGACTCCAGTAAATTTTAAGTAATACCGAGTTGGTATGTCAAAAATTTAATGGATATCTTATAAACAAAAGGATGTAGTATAGTGTTTAATTTTCTATGAATAATCAGGGTTTGCTAAAGGAACTATCTCAAAATATTTTGGAATAGTTCCTTTAGTGTGTTCCAAATGGAATCATATATTTCTCACAATTTCTTTCTTTAATTTGACAATTCATCACTATATAGTTATAATCACATAATACCGTATCATTAAGAAAAGCATAAATTTAAAGCTTGTATTTGTGTTTTTTATGAAAAGGTTATAAAATATATATAGTTATTTATTTAATTTCTATGAATAACGTAGGTTTTATATAGGAGGCAGAAATTTGACTGAAAAATTAATTAGATTACCTGCCCTATTAATTGCAATTGTATGTCACGAATTTGCTCATGGTTATGTAGCTTATAAGTTAGGAGATAATACTGCAAAAAATAGAGGTAGATTAACACTTAACCCATTAAAGCATTTAGATCCTATTGGATTTTTATTACTATTTACTTTAGGTTTTGGATGGGCAAAACCAGTACCAATAAATCCGTTATACTTTAAAGATAGAAAATTAGGAACTATACTAGTTTCTATAGCAGGTCCATTAACGAATTTTGCTTTAGCAATTTTAACAGCTTTGCTTATAACACTGTTAAAAATAAATAATAACTTAATATTATCTTTTGTTCTTCCTATCTTTTGGTATAATATAGCATTAGGAGTATTTAACTTAATACCCTTACCACCTTTAGATGGTTCAAAGATACTAGCTAGTTTGTTGCCAAATAAATATGAATATTTATTTTACAAATACGAGAAGTATTTATATATTATATTAATAGTGTTAATTATGACTGACACAATAAATGTGATATTACATCCATTAATTGGAGTTATTTTTAATTTTATTTTAAATTTAGTATCTATATTAACATAAACAAGGAGAATATATTATGGAATATAAGGTTATTTTAGATTCTTTTGAAGGACCTCTTGACTTACTTTTACATTTAATTGATAAAGCTGAAGTAGATATTTATGATATATCAATAACACAGATTACAGATCAATATTTAAGCTACTTAGAAAAAATGGAAGAACTAGATTTAGAAATAACCAGTGAGTTTTTGGTTATGGCTGCAACATTATTGGTAATCAAATCTAAAATGTTACTTCCTAAAGAAAAAAAAGACAAGCTTTTTGATAATGAGGAAATGGATCCTAGAGATGAATTGATACAAAAACTTATAGAATATAAAAAGTTCAAAGCTGCTGCTTTAGATTTAAAAGATAAAGAAATTATCCAAAGTATGATATATGCTAAACCTCAAGAAGATATGGACTATTATCAAGAAGAATCAATTCAATTAACCTTTGATGGCATTAAGCTTAATAATCTTGTAAATGCATTATACAAGGTTTTAAGAAAAAACAAATATAAAACTAATGAAAATACATTTGATAACATACATAGAGATTCTATAACAATAGAAGAAAGTATGGAATACATACTTTATTCTTTATCAAAATTGAATGTAATTAACTTCGAAGAAATCTTTGCAAATAACGTAAGTAAATTTGAAGTTGTAGTAACATTTTTGGCTTTATTAGAGCTTATTAAGCTAAACAAAGTAACTGTATATCAAAAAGATAATTTTGAACAAATAGAAATCAAATTAATATAGTTGGGGGATTTTATGGACAAAAAAGAAATTAAATCACTTACAGAAGCATTGTTATTTGTTTGGGGAGATCCTCTATCCATTAAAGATATCTGTAGTGTTTTAAATATAAATAAAAAATATGCTACAACAATATTAAATGAAATGATAGAGGAGTTTAATATAACTGGCCGAGGTCTGCAAATTATACAAACTAATAATTCTTATCAAATATGTACAAGACCTGAGCATTATCCTTGGATTAGTAAATTGTGCACACCTAAGACAAATAAGGGTCTTACTAATACAGCACTAGAAACATTATCTATTATTGCATATAAACAACCTATAACAAAAGCTGAAATTGAAGCTATTAGAGGTGTAAGGTGTGATAGAGCTATTCGCTATTTAATAGATAAAAATCTTGTTATGGAAGTAGGAAAATTGGACAAACCTGGTAGACCTAGGATTTTTGGAACAACTGAAGATTTTTTAAGGTACTTTGGAATAAAAAATATCTCAGAATTACCTAATTTGAATATATTAGATAATGAATCAGATGAAGAAGCACATGAATTATAAATTTCATGTGTCTTTTTTGTTATTTATGGTAAAAATACATTTAATAGGATGAAACATGAGGTGAATAACATGAAAATTGTTATAATTGTATTTTTATTAATATTTCTTATATTTTTATTTATACCTATTATCATCGTAATAGACTATGATAGTAAAAAAAATTACATACTTGAAATAAAAATTAATCTTTTATCACATAAGGGTTTAAATTTAATAGTAATAAAATATTTAGGGAAAACCAAAAAAGAAATAAAAGTATTGTATTTATTTAAATTCAGAAAAAACATTAATCCATCAAAAAATATTAAATCAAAGATAGAAGAATTAATAGAAATATATTCTCAAGTAAAAACTAATGTTATAAATTTAAAGCATTCAACTAAATTAATCAAATTTAAACTTGATGTCATTATTGGTTGTAATAACGCTGCATCAACAGCAATGATCTATGGATTGATTAATTCAGTAATATATTCATTATTAGGTGTATTGTACAATTATAGTGACCCAAAAAAATTCAAGGTAACTATAGTGCCTGATTTTAATAAAGAAAAAAAAGATATTAAATTCAGTTGTATAATTCTTACTAGATTAGCTTATATTATTATTGCAGGTATAAAGACTTTTTTAATACATAAGAAATTATAAACTACTATAATGAAGGTATAATTTCTTTTATATCATGTAAGAGTAAAAAACAAAATTAAGATATAAACACAGATTATTCATAGTCCAACAATATTTCAAATAAAAGGAGGCAATGTAATGGCAAATCATCCAATTGAAGCACTTATGACAACTACCATGGAAAACTTAAAACAAATGGTTGATGTTAATACAATTGTTGGTGATCCAGTTGAGACAAAAGATGGAACTGTAATCATACCAATATCACAGATATCATTAGGTTTTGCTTCAGGTGGAGGACAATATGGTAAAAAAACTTCTACACACAATACTACAAATGAAAAAGAAAAAGATAAAGATTATCCTTTTGGAGGAGGTTCTGGAGCAGGTATATCCGTAAAACCTTCAGCATTTATTGTAGTTGGAAATGGACAGATGAAATTATTACCAGTTGACAATGAATCTAACATAGTTAACAATTTTTTAGATCTAATTCCAGCGTTAATTGAAGGTATTCAAAATAGAATTGCAACAAAAAAACCAAAGACACAAAAGAATAAAACATCAAAAACTGATAGTAATTGTAAACTTGATGAAAATAAAAAAGATGAACAAGAAGCAAATTAAAGGAGTCTTTAAGACTCTTTTAATTTTGCAAAGATAAACCCAGATTATTCATAGGAAAATCAAATACTCTACATTATTTAAAATTATATGAATAATCAGGGTTAAATATTAATATACATTTTTTATATATGTTAGCATATATTAAGTAGTATTTAATAATAGTATATAACAAAAAATATCATTGAATAGTATTTAAATCCAGATTATTAATAGAAAAGTAAACACTATACAGCATATTATCGGGAGTTATATGAATAATCTGTTTAAACAATGAGGTGATAAAAATGAAAATAAAAAAACTTACATGCTTACTTATAGTCCTATCAATCCTTTGCATAAACAGCACTACATTTGCAAATTATAATATCACTCCAAACCCATCTAGTCAAAGTAGTATATTAATGGAAAAATCCACTGGTAGAATTTTATATTCTCAAAACCCTCATAAAAAATTACCTATGGCTAGTACTACTAAGATTATGACAGCTTTAGTTGCTCTAGAATATGGTAATCTGGATGATATAGTAAAAATCCATCCAAAAAGTGTAGGTGTTGAAGGATCTAGTATTTATTTAAAACATAATGAGAAAATTACATTAAAAGATTTACTATATGGATTAATGTTACGCTCTGGTAATGATGCAGCAACTGCAATTGCATATCATGTAGGTTCTTCTGTTGAAGGATTCGTTGAATTAATGAACAAAAAAGCTAAAGAAATTGGTGCATTAAATACTCATTTCATGAATCCTCATGGATTGCATCATAAAGACCATTATACAACTGCTTATGATTTAGCTTTAATAACTAGAGCGGCAATGAATATAGATGAATTTAGAAAGATTTCTAAAACTAAACTATATATTTCTAATGGAGATATCAAAAGATACTTTTATAATAAAAATAAAGCCCTCTGGCAATTTAGTGGTGGAGATGGTGGCAAAACAGGATATACAAAATCATCAGGTCGCTGCTTAGTTTCAACAGCTACAAGAAATGGTATGCAGCTTATTTCAGTAGTATTAAATGACGGTAATTGGTTTAATGACTGTTACAATTTATTAAGTTATGGATTTGAAATGTATTCTCCTAGTATAATATTACAAAAAAATCAATTCATTAAAAACATAACAGTAATAAATGGTAAACAGAATTATACATCTGTCATAAACACTTCTGACATAATACTACCATTAACTAATCTTGAAAAAAAAGAAATTAAGATAATTTTGGATATGCCAGAAAAACTAAAAGCTCCTATTAAAAAAGGACAAAAAATAGGAACTGCTAAAATATATTTTAAAGGTAAGCTCTTATGTAGCAGTATTCTTTATGCACATAGAGAAGTAGTATCTAAAACACTTAAAGATAAATTAGTTGATTTCTTTTATAATATTTTTGATTAGGTAAGTCATTATAAGTTGAAAAGCTCTATCTAGGAGTAAGCGATTTACACCAAATTAAAGGTTAGGTTCACTGTTTGAAAATTTTACTTTCGTCAAGAAAGTAAAATTTTTTATTGCTTTTAAAAAAGTATAAGTAACAAAATAAAAACATATAAATATTCTAATATTAGAAATATTATTTACTACCTCATACTATAAAGGGGGGATTACGTGAAAAAGAATCTTGAGTGCATAGACGCCGGGGGAGAATACTGTCCCTGTTATTTAGCTGAAACTAATAACTGTATAACATGTTCAATACTACAAGGTAAAGACTTTTGTGATTGTAATTGGAGAGGCACATGTATCTATCAGGAATATGTATGGAATGGTAATAAGAAAAAAACTCCAAGACAATCTATACCTGTCAATGTAGTCTCAAAGACTAAAATAAATAAAAATTGCTATCTATTAAAATTAGAAGTTTCAAAGACACTAGCAAGATATTTAAAACAACCTGGTTCATATGTTTTTTTAAGAAATATTGAATGTCTACATTATTTTGATTTACCAATGTCAATTTTAGACGTTAATGATGTAGATGGATATATATATATTGCCTATCAAGTTGTTGGTTCAAAGACAAAACAATTAAATTTATTAAAAGACAAACTACTTCTTAGAGGTCCATATTTTAATGGAATACTTGGTTTTAAAAATTTAAAAACCCTTAAAAATAGTGAATGTTTATTAATTTGTAGAGGTATAGCACAAGCACCTTGTGTGCCAGTTATCAAATATCTTATAAGAAATAATAATAACATAACATTATTATTAGACAAAGGTAAAGTAAACGAACCATTTATTAAAAATTTTATTAAAGATTTAAATATAAATATTATTGAGGAAAATGTTATGAGTACTAGCTGCCAAAAGTTAATCAATATTATGTTAAAAAATAATAGTTATGATTTTTTGTTTTTGGCTGGTTCGGATATTGTCCAACAAAAAATTATCAATATTGTAGATGAATTAAAAATTAACCCTTTAATATCTGCAACAAACAACAATGAAATATGTTGTGGTGAAGGTATTTGTGGTGCTTGTTCAAAACGTTTAGAAGATGGAACTGTTGTTAAAACGTGCAAGACACAAATTGATGTCAGAGAAAGTATTAAAAGGAGGGTTAATCTTGATTAAAGTTGTAATTATAGGTGGCGGCTGGGCAGGTTGAGCAGTCCATCAAGAACAACAGCATATTATTATTTAAGCAATTCAATCTTTATAGTGTTGTTTTCAGAATCCCAAATAACTGATTTTACAATAGTTTTAATGTATTTCTTTTTAAGTGCAATATCATCATCCAAATAAACAAACTGCATAATTTGATTATGCAAAACATCAACATTATTGTCATTTAAATTATTAATAAGTTTTTTTCTTTCTAGAATTAATAAGTCTTCTTTAAGATTACGATTAATAACTGATAATTCTTCTATCTTTTTAGTTATAAATAACGAAGCGTCATTACTTAACAGTGTAAGTTTATCAACCAAATTATCAATAGCTTTATTGTTTAATGATATTTTTTTATCTATTTGCTTAATTTCTATGTCCACATCAACATCTTTTTTATTGCTCTTTAAACATCTTTTTAGATACTCTTTGTCTAAGTACTGCTTAATAGTTTCAAAAACATATTTTTCTGCAATATCTACTTTAAGAAATTTACTACAACCTTTAGTGCGACATCTAAAATAAAATATCCTTGTTCCATTCTTTCTCCTATGCCCAGGCTGTATAATCATATTTGAACCACACTTACATCTAACTAATCCAGATAAAAAAGAATAATTACTTTCTCTAGGATGTGGGTTAGTACAATTTTCTTCTAATTTCTGATGTACCTTCAGCCACAACTCCAAATCAACGATTGGTTGATGCATAGAGGTAGCAACAAATTTCTCACTGCTAATTGTCACTTTCTTTCCCTTAATTCTTGGCCTACGATTATATGGTAAAAAACCACAACCATTAGGTTCACCATATACAATATATCCTAAGCTCTCTAAATGCTTAATAGACTCTTTAGTCGCACGTAAGTATGTAGGATTAGTCAATATGTTTTGTATAGTCTTAATTGGGTAATTTAGGCCTTTGTTTTTGAAATATTTACTAATTTTATAGGTAGAATAACTGTTGCTATACAATTCAAACATTTCTTTAATATCTTTTGATTTATCCTCAATTAATTCTAAATAAGTAACCTTTTTTCCCATTTCCAAAACTTTTATAGTAGAGTAGCCAGTAGGAGGTGTGCCACCACTCCAACGACCTATTTTAGCTAATTCCTTCATATTATCCTTAACACGTTGAGCAATATTCATACGTTCCATTTCAGCAAAAGAAGCGAGTAGAAGCATCATCATTTTACCTGCAGCAGTTCGAGGGTCAAATCCTTCCGTAATACTAACAAGTTGAACACCCATGGTTTCAAGCTCATCATAAATATTCACAAAATCAACTATATTCCTAGCAATACGATCTATTTTATATACAGCAATAACATCAAATTGTTTTATCTTCACTAACTCCATCATTCGCTGAAAAGATGGTCTATTAGTATTCCCACCAGTAAATCCTTCATCTTCAAATATTTCAAATTTACAATTATTTTCTTGTCTCATAAAATAATCTTTACATAATTTAACTTGGTTTTTAACACTTTCACCCTTACCAGTATCAATAGATTTCCTAGAGTATATAGCTATATTCATAAATAACAATCCTTTCATACTTATTCTTGAAAATATTGTATCATAAATACATTTTAATAAATAGGTTATATATTCAGTATATCCTTAATGATACTAATATCACTTTTGTTATGAATAATAAAATATTGATCACGTCCTAAAAGCCAGTCGGTAGAAATATGTAGAGTGTCAGCGATATGAACTAAAGCATTTGTATTAGGAATTCTGTTACCATTTTCCCAGTTTTGATATGTTCTAAAGTTAACTTGTAAAATATCTGAAAATTTTTCTTGAGTTAAATTTAGACTTTCTCTGATATAGATTAGACGGTTTCCGATTATATTCGACATAATTTTTCACTCCTTTTGCTATATTATAACATAGCAAAAACGAAAGAATGAGTGGTATAATTTTCAATAAAAGTAGCATAAATCAATAAAAAAATCACAAATTTATACGTCATAGTTTCGTGACAAAATACGTCAAAATGGCTATTTGACAGTATTTAAGATAAGTTTTATACTAATATTAAATATTTAAAGAAAGTAATGTTACTCAGCTGACAGAAGGGGGATAATCTTGTGAAGCATTTTCATTTTGGAGTAAATTATTTTGAGCAAATTGTTATTGACTATGAAGTTTACTATAATTTGGATTTTAATGGAGAGTTATATAAAATTAATAAAGACAAAAAATAAAATTAGGACTAGAATAATCCTAGTCCTATTAATTTGCTTTTTTACTCCTCACAAACTCAACGAACCGCAATATTTCTTTAACCTCGGCTTCCCCCAGGTCAGAAACATCAATAATATTTGTAGTATCCTTATTAACAGGCGCATCCTTCTTTTTAAAACTAAAATATGTAGTAATAGTACCAGTCAGCATACCAATAAAACCAATACCAGCAAGCATCAATATAGATGCAACAATCCTTCCTAATGAAGTACTTGGAGAAATATCACCATATCCAACAGTTGTAGTAGTTACAAAACTCCACCAAACAGCATCACCTAAGCTATCAACTGTTTGTCCCTTTTCAATTATATAAATAGAAATAGCACCTATTATAACAATAGAAAAAGTAATATATATATTATAAATAAAGCCATTAGTACGCAAAAATTTATTAACTTTTTTTGCAAATTTCTTAGAGAAGGCAACAAATCTAATTAATCTAACCGTTTTAAATAGTTTAGTTAACCTAGTCATTTTAGTAAGCCTTAATAATCTTGTCACTCGTAAAACTCTAAACATTGAATTAAAAGGTATTATTGCTATTAAATCAAGAATGTTGCTTTTAAAAAATTCTTTTTTATTTTTTGCTAAAAATAATCTAGTAAAATAATCAATAGTAAATATTATTAGGATAGATTTGTCTAAATAGACTAATATATAATTATCAGGAGAAAGTTTACCACAAATATCAATAAATGCAATAGTAACAGCAATTAGAGCTAATATTGCTATAACAATATCATATAAAACAGTTATTTTTTTATTTTTAGTTAAACAAAGCATTGCTTGTCCTCCTATCAAAAACCTTCTATTGGTAACATATATTCAATAATACATTTATAGAATATATAGGTAACGGAATAGCAAAAAAAATAATAACCCATTGAGTTATTACTTTTTTAATCCTTTAATAACTTTTAGCAACTTCTCAACATCCTCAGGTGGTATTTCATTATCTTTAAAACTTTTTGCCAAGGCTATATATTGAACACCTAACTCTTTTAATTCATCAGGTATTATAGCTGGTTTTGTATCTGAATCTATTAATAAATAATCTGTAGATATATCGAAAATTTTTGCAATTTTTACGATTAGCTCTACATCAGGTGTTCGTCTCCCTTGTTCGTATAAACCAATAGCAGCAGGAGTTAAACCTAGTTTTTCAGCTAAATCTTTTTGAGTAAAATTATATTTTTTCCTTAAATCTTTTAATTTAGTACCAAACATCATGATTCCTCCAAACAATTTCATATACTAAATTATAACATTTAGTATACTTTAATAAAAGAAACTAAACAAAATGTATATAAATCACTTGACACTATACAATTTGTATATTATTATATAGATATACAGAATGTATAGTAAAAGGAGATGATACTATAAAACGCAATAATTTAAAAAAACTTAGAAAAGAAAGAGGATTAACTCAAAAGCAAATTGCTGAACATTTTGAAATAACAACCGTATTTTATGGAATGATTGAAAGAGGCGAAAGAAATCCTACTTTAGATTTAGCAAAACAAATATCTGTTTTTTTTAAAACCACTATAGAAAATATTTTTTTTAAACAATAACTATACACATTGTATAGTTATTGAACAACAAAATGCCTAATCATTTATTAACATTATCGCATATATCATAGAGATTTAAAGAGTTAATTTATACCAATTAGCATTTTGAAATGGGTTAAATGAGAGTAAAAATTTAAAAGAAAGGAGAAATAACAAATGTCAAATAAGCAATTGTCAAAACATGAAATATTCGAAATCCTCGAATGTATAAAAGGTGGAGAATCAAACATAAAAGACTTATATAACTTTTATGGTGCTACATGTACAGTAAAAAAAGTTGATGATGTAAACGGCAATAGAACTTATAGAATTACTAGCAGAAACACAAAAGTTATTATTGAATATAGCATAATAAACGAAGCTTCAGGCGAATTGTGGGCTTGGATAGTTAAAAAAGGCAAAAAGATGGATAAACAGCTTGGGATTAATAAGTAAATACAAAAAAGCATTAAAGAATTTAGAAGAAACTATAGCTGTAAAATATGATAATTGATGAAACGTTTTAACATAGGACGAACATCAAGAAGCATACAATGATAGCAGAATTGTATGGAGGTGTAAATGATATGCCTAAGAACAATAAAAACGAAGAAATAAAAGTTATAATTGTAAATCCTGAAGCAATAGAAAAAGCAAAAGAACGTTTTACAGAGTGCGTATATAATTCATATTTGGAAAGAAGCACTACTGATAAAAATATAGAAACAGGTGAGGATTCAATAAAATGGAGGTATTGAAATGGATGAATATGATGCATATTTAGAAGAATTATATGATGAATATTTAGAAGAACTAAAAGAAAAATACATCCAAAGAGGATGCATAGATTATAAACTAACTACCATTGAAGATTTAAAATCTATATATCAAATTGACTGCAATTCTATACATGGTTATAAAAATTTAATAAATCCCAAATTATTTGAGAATTTTATAATCAATTTTTACAACGCTTGGGGTTTAGAGGCTAGAACGACTATAAAACCAATAGCTGTAAAACATTGTAATGATGAATCTAATGGAACATATTTAAGATTTGAATATAAGATATATACACGCAAAGAATGGTTACATGTGAAAAATGCAACAACATGGTACTGATAAAAATAAGGAGGAGCTAAAAGGAGGTATAACACGTGCTACACGAAAAAATCGACCAAGCTGTCAAAAATTCGGACATGCCAATAAGTATTATAGCTGAAAAATGCTTTATTGACGAAAAAGTACTTTACAAAATAAGAAAAGGACAACAACAAGCAACAGCAGACAAAGTTTTGCGTTTGGCAACTGTACTTGATAATGCTGATTTAATTAGGTACCAATGTTCAAGTTGTACTATAGGTGAGAAGTTTCATTTAGTGTGCCTTGATGGAAATATCCGCTCTCAAGGTCATGAAATACTTATGAAAAACAAAACAGAAATCAATGAATTTTTAGCAGTCTATGAACAAATGCTTGAAATACTCTTTGATAAAGATACTTACACAGATGAAGAATTGAACCTAATTGACAAGGGACTTGATGAAGCAATAGACGTAAGACATTGCGTTGAAACTCTAGAACTATGGTATGCCAAGAAGTTTGGTATTGAAAAATTAAATCAGAAGATAGAAGATCATAACGAAAAGTGTATTAAGAATGGTTATGCTAGGGGGTGAAATAGATGTGTAAGATTGAGTTGAATTATAAAGAACTAAGATGTCTAAAAAGGATTATTGTCTTTACAGATCATGAGTTAGAACAATGTTTAAAAGAAGGTATCAAGATTTTAGATTTAAGTAAAGAACTAATGTTAAAAGATGAATGCGACAGACAAATACATCAACATTATAAGAATGTTTTAAAAATTTATTTAACAAGAAAAGAGGAACTTCAAGAAGTAAAAGACTTAGAAGTTAAAATTAAAATGTTTATAAAGTAAAAATATGAAGGGAAAAAGTAAAATGCTAAGGCTGTTTAGAGTCGTAAAAAAGATTAACAACCAAGTATTAGAATCAGCTGATATTGGAGAAATTTTATATCAAAATGAAACAGGGATATATAATGCCTATAATCAAAAAATTTGTGATGTAGAAAGTGAAATAGCTAAGGAATGTATAGAAGAAATAACAAATTAGGACGGTGTATCTTTTTTAGTATAAAAGGTTATGCAGTTAGATAAAGATGGAGGTAACGTATGAAAATTGATGTTGATTATGAGGTTTTGCACAATGCAATTAGAAAATTTAGAAATGGCCAAGAATTAAGTGATATTGAAAAAAAGAGTTTATTAATTTTAATTAGTGCTACTCAAGATGATTACTATCCAAATGAACATGAATATAACAAACAAATTGAAAGAGTAAGAATACTAAAAAATTTAGATTACGACAAAAATCGAAAAAAATGGAATCGAATCATGGAACAATGCACTATTTTTGAAAACGAGTATATGTAAGGAGGTATCATTTTGAAAATTGCATTTAGAGGAAAAGATGGATTGTGTCCATATTTCATAAATAATAAAGACAAGTATTTTATTCAAGATGAGAAAGTAGATGGTGTTTGGAAATATAAGTTGATGTATGTAAGTTTGGAAACTAAAGAAAGAGTTTATGATAACTTTGATACTGCAGAAACATTTACCGAAGCAATGTTAAAAGGAAAACAATATGAAAAATTCTATAGTGATAGCTACAAAAAAACCGTTGGATATAAAACAAAAACTAAGTTTTACATCATAAAAAACAATAACCTTACAATAAGAATGGTACCTATAAACCTGTCTAGTCTTTTTGATAGCTATAGAGAATGCTTAGAATTTTCCAAAGATTATGTTCGTAAACAACTAGGTGAACAGCTATCGTTTTTTAAAGGTTCAAATAAATGAAAGGGGTGAAAATGTGAACGCTATTTTGTGTCTATATGTAGGCAAAGTTAAAGATTTAGAAATAAAAAAAGCGACTCTCTCGAGCCACCAACCTAATTCAATTATAGCAAACAATGTAAACTAATACAAGGGTAAATAAGGAGGAGAAAAACTTGATTATTGGAGTAGATAAAGGTTCAGCATATACCAAAACTAGCAAAGGTATAAAAATCAAAAGTACTATTAGAGATTGGAATGAGAACGATATTAGACTTAGTGGTGATGATACAAAGCTTGTTGAAATATTTGGTCGTAAATTAGTTATTGGAGGTACTGGTAGCTTTTCTACAGATTTACTTAAATCACAGCATGAAAATACCAAAATATTAACTTATACAGCTATAGCTGAAAGCTTCAATCAGGATTATATAAAAACTAATATGGTAATTGGTTTTCCTATTGGCTTGTATTCAAGAAATAAAGCAGATATGAAAAATTTATTTCCTACAAATGAATTAGTTGAAATATCAATCAATTCTAAAAAAAAATTTATTGTTTTTGAAAATGTAGAAGTTTTTCCAGAAGCTGCTGGAATTTACTATCTACTTAATGTTAAAGATGCTTTAATAATTGATATTGGAGGTTTGAGTGTAGATATTGCTTATTTTAAGAACGGTAAATTAATTAAACATAGAACATATCCAATGGGCATATTGAAGCTCTATTCTAAAATTGCTAATCATCTTAATTCCAGCTATGATTTAGATCTTTCCGAATGGGATATTGAAGATGTATTAGTTAATGGGTTAGAGCTATGTGGCAAGAAAGTTGATCTTAATACAGACCCTATAATAATCAATCATGTCAATGAAATAGTGGAGAAAATCAAGTTGGAGTTTCCAATAAAGACAATAAGTAATGTTTTCTTTGCAGGGGGTGGAGGTAAAATGTTATTTTATAAATTTAAGAAGTTTATATCTCAAAGTAAATTAGTTGAAAAATCACAAATTGCTAATGCTAAAGCTTTTGAAGAAATAGCAAAAAAAATATTTAGCAAGTAGAAAATGTTATGTTAAAAATTTATATAGATGAAAATGTATTTAATAACGCAATAGCTCCATACAAAAGAAAAAATTATGTTTTCACTAAACTAGAAGCTTATTTATATATTTTAATTGCAATTGAGAAACAAGAGAGCTTTAGAACCAAAATATATACTTTATCAAAAGAATGGAACTGGAGTAGAAATAAAGTCAGAAAATTTTTAGATGATTTAGTTATTGATAATAAGATTATTATTTCAAAGGGCACTGAAAATAACATTCAAATTCTTGCTAATATCAATAATTATAAAAAATTAAGAGACAACAAAAAAGACAGTCAAAAGGACAGTACAAAGGACACTAAAAAAGACACACTAACTACTGTTAATAACAGTATATACAAGGATTTAAGAGACAGCGAAAAGGACAGTATAAAAGACAATCAAAAGGACATTAAAAAAGACAGTGAAATTAATATTGATGTAAGTAGTATTAATGAAATATTGAACATGTAAGGCGGTGAATAATTACGAAGAGGATATTTGTTTTAAATGAACCTAATGCTCCAAGGCTTAACCCTGCATTAGCAAATGAAATAGGACTGAACGAAAGCATAATACTTTTACAAATTGAGTATTGGATTTCAATTAGCAATAACATACAAGATGGGTTTAATTGGACATACCAAAGCTTAAACGATTTTAAGAGAACATTCCCATTTTGGAGTAAAGCAACAATCAACAGAGCATTGAAAAAACTAATAGATAGCAATTATTTACTAGAAGGTAACTATAATAAAAAAAAATATGACAAAACACGCTGGTTTACACTTGGTTATCAAAAGTTATATGAATTAAAATCAATAAAAATACAAGGGGATGAAACACGCTCGGCTCAAAATGAAACACGCTCAGCTCAAAGTGAAACACGCTCGACTCAAAATGAAACAACGATACCAGAGACTACTACAGAGACTACTACAAAGATTACTACAAAAAACATAATACAGCAAATTAAAAATTTGCGTTTGAGGTATTCGGATGAACAAATTAAAACTATAGATTCATATTTAGATATTTTAAGATGGACCAGAAAACATGGCAAAATAGCAGACAGTGTAATTATAAAAATATACGAGAAATGGACCGAGTATAAACCAGAAGTAGTAATATATGCACTTGAAATATATATAAACAACCCAAAACATCATGACAAAAAAGAAAACTATGCTTATGGCATTATGCGAAATACAACAGCAGAGCAAATAGCAGATAAAAAAAATAAATCACAATCAATCAAAAATACAAATGCCGGCAATCAATTCAAAACAAAATTCCACAACTTTAAGCATACGACTACTAAGTACAACGATGATGAATTACAGGATAAGCTAAATAAAAATTTAGAAAAGAAATTGAAACGGATCAATGGGGGTTTAAAAAATGACTGACTTAGAAACAGCTGATTTATATGAAAAAGCTATTGATAAATTTGGTATGGTCGAACAGCTTGTAGTAGCTATAGAAGAACTAGCAGAGCTACAAAAAGAGATAACAAAAGCAATAAGGGGCAAAGCAAATATTAAGAACATGACAGAAGAAATTGCTGACGTATTGATTATGATAGATCAAGTGACAAGGATGTATTTCATAGAAAATAAAGATATTGAAGTAGCTAAAGATTATAAGTTGAACATATTGAAAGAGATTGTGGAAAAGAGGGATTGATATTGAAAACTATAAAGGTGATGTGCTTAGAATGTGGTGGGGTTAACATAGTTGAATTTCAAAAAGAATTAACACCACAAACAAAAAGCGTAGAAATCTTCTGTGCGAATTGTGGGCGAAAAATAGAAGTGAGATTACAGTAAGGAGGATAAGATGGGTTATTGGGTAGAAAAGGTAAATACTTCACCAAAGCAAAAGAAAATCAAAGTAGCTCTTGAAAAACTAGGACACACAAATGTTGAGGTATGGTGGGAAAATATTAGCTCAGCGCCAATAATGTGTGGACCAGAAGGAGGATTTAGTTTTCACAGCGACCAAGAAACAATATGCGGATTAGGCTATTCGTATAAAGAAGCTATGGAAGCCATAGAAACATGGGAATGGTTAAAAGTTATTAAGTAATCTAAATTACGATGATAAAGGTGATGAATAAAAATGGATAAAAAATTATTAGCATACCCAAAGAAAAACAATAAAGGCAAGTGGAATGTTGAAGTTGAAACAGATAGCGGTAAATTGTTAATTGGCCACATGATAGATAACATATTTATGGAATATGATGAATGGGAAAATGAGCAGGAAGCTATTGAATTTATTGATGGACATGAAGGATTGAAATTATTAAAAAAGGAGTGTAAATAATGAATAATTTAGAAAATAGTATAAAAGATTGTATATCAAAAGAATTAGAAAAGGGGATTATAGAAAAGGTTATTAGCGACAAACTAGAAAAATGCATTGAAAGTGCATTGGAAGACATGTTCGGTTGGCGTGGAGAAGTTAAAAAAGTAATAGATAGTAAAATTAAGTCAGTTATGATCCCGTATTTGGAAGACTACGACTATTCGGAATATATTACAAAACTAGATTCTGTTTTAGTTGATGTTTTGAAAAATTCAACCACAGAAAATAAAAAATTATTAGAAAACTTTAAAGAATTAATGTCAGTTAATGAGATCCCCAAAAAGATGAAAATAACGGACCTGTTTAAGAAATGGTGCGATTATTGCGAAGAAAAAGTAGATAGAAGCAATCTTGAATTTGATTTTGATGGAACATATATAAGCTTAAGTTTTGAAGTTGAAGAAATAAGCATCAATTGGAGCAATTGCGACAAAAGGATTGTAAAATTTGAATGCGAAGAAGACGACAGTATGAATATCGAGTTCATAATTAACCGATGGACTAAAATCGATGAAAATTTTACGTTGAATTGGAATAAAATCCATGATTTGAAATCTTTAAAGCATTTAAGTGAATTTGATATGTTAATGATGAACATAGATCAGGCTTATTGCAAGATTGAAATTGACAAAGAATGTGATTCAGATGAAAGATTTATAGAATACGAAGAGTAGGAGGACAAGTCATGAGTAAATATTATTGGAACTTTAACCAAGATGAAGAGTTTTGGCATAATTCAGAAGATACCATTGAAAATTGTATTGAAGAAGCAAAGCAAAATTGCGAAGAAGGCGAGCATGAATTTTTATATATTGGGGTTATTGAATATCATATACCAGTAATTAGCGGAGAAGATATCATAGATAATTTAAGAGACCAAGCTTATGACGAATGCGGAGAACGTTGTGATGGGTGGTTAGATGGAGCAGACGAAGAAAATCTTGAAACCAAACTCAATGAAGTTTTACAAGAGTGGCTAAAAGAAACAAAACAACAACCATCATTTGGCAAATTTTCGGAAATATATTGCTATGAATTAAATACAGGCAAGAAGGTTGAACAACAGTAGAAAGGAAGGATTATAATGAATAGCGTGCTATTAATAGGCAGATTAACAGCTAATCCAGAACTAAGATTTTTACCAGGCAATGGAATTGCTGTAACTAGATTTTCATTAGCAGTAGATAAAGACCTATCAAAAGAGAAAAAAGCTGAAGCAGAAAGATTAGGTAAACCTACAGCAGACTTTCCCAAAATAGTTGTCTGGGATAGACAAGCAGAAAATTGCGCTAATTATCTTGCAAAAGGGCGATTAGTAGCAATACAAGGAAGAATACAAACAGGGAGCTATAAAACAATAGAAGGTTACAAAAGGTACACCACTGAGGTAGTTGCTGAAAGAGTAAAATTCTTAGATTATGGAAACAGACAGCAAAATAATTATGATGCTACAGGTGGTTTTCAGCCAGTTGATGATGAAGATATACCGTTTTAATTAGATATAAATTGGTGGATAAATAATTAAATCAGGAGGATAAATATGAGAATTTATGAAACTTGTTACGATGGTAATCGGTGCACTTTTAATGCATTAAGAGGTGCAAAAGATATGCTGTTATGTAACATTAAATATAGTGAAGAATTTACAGAAGAAGAATATCACAAATATGAAAAAGAAATCAATGAATTAACAGAGGGAGATTTAGAAAACGAACCATACCATGCTAAAGAGTATTCTTTAGAAATTGGAGGAATGAACGAAGAAGAATTTAATAATCTTCCTGAGTTTGAAGGTTATTAAACATTTAACGAGGTGAGAACATGCCAAGTGGATGCATATTAGGAATATGCCCAATATGTAAAGAACTGATATGGGAAGATGAAAAACCTATATTTAAAGATACATTTTACCATGAAGATTGCTTGGATAAATTACCATACGGAAAAGATACAAAAAATATAAGACTTAGTTTATTAGAAAACAAAATCAAAAAAATAGAAAAATCAATAAATAAGCTTAATGACAAAATAGATATTATTAAATCAGAAATAAAAATAATTAAAGAAGAATAATAAAAAAAATAGGAGGGATGGGACATGCAGAATACCCTTGGAGATCTAAATAATCATCTTTTTGCACAACTTGAAAGATTAGGGGATGAAGAAATAAAGGGAGAAAAACTCCAGGAAGAAATAACAAGAGCTAAAGCGATAAATAAAGTTGCTAAACAAATAATATCAAACGGATTTTTAGTCTTGGAAGCTAAAAAAATGATGGATGATAAAATGGACGCTAATGCTAAATTACCAAAAATGCTGGAGGCCTAAATATGTTTCACAGCTACACAAAAGAAGAAAAAAAGTTTATTGCTGACAATGTAAAAGGTAATGGAAATAAAAAATTAACAGAAATGTTTAATAAGCAATTCAACTTAAATTTAGATATATCTCAAATAAGAGCACATAAGAAAAACCACTCTTTAAGCAGTGGATTAGATGGTAGATTTAAAAAAGGACATACCCCATTCAATAAAGGGAAAAAAGGTATCAATATTGGCGGAAAGACTACACAGTTTAAAAAAGGGCATAAACCTTATAACTATAGACCAATAGGCTTTGAAAGAATAACAGTAGATGGATATACAGAAGTTAAAGTAGCAGAGCCTAATAAATGGAGATTAAAACAACAATTAATATGGGAAAAACAAAATGGACCTGTACCAGATAATCATGTTGTTATATTTGGTGATAGAGATAAACGCAATTTTGACATAAATAATCTAATTCTTGTATCTAGACAACAGTTATTAATACTAAACAGAAACAAGTTAATACAAAAAAATGCAGATTTAACACGTGTTGGGATAGTTATTGCAGATGTACAACAGAAGATAAGTGATAGAAAAAAATCAGGAGGTAAATATGTTCATAGTTATTGAAATAGATAACGAGTTCACGCTAGGAATAGATCAGAGCAAAGGCATGAAAGGTATAAGGTTAGGATTTATTGCTATACACATAGTAAATCTTAAGTTTGAAACATTTATAAAAAAAGTATCGAAATACCTAGATTAAAAATGTTTAAAGGGGATGGAAAAATGAGTATAGAAGTAGCTGCTTATGCATTCAGGGGAATAATAAGACACTTAAACGGTGATCAAGAAGAATTTTCAAGACTAACATCTATAGCAATGCAAGAATATAGAAATATTGAATACAACAAAAAATCAATATGTAGTATAGGTGAGATATTACCTAAAGAAACAAAAGAACAACTATACACAGTTGCAGGGGGTATAAACTGATGGAATATAAACAAGGTGAGAAAGTTTCAGTGATATATAAATATAAATACAAAAAGAAAAACACTACTAAAAAAGGAACTATAGCAGGGATTACAGATAAATTTGTAATCGTCCAATTTAAGCAGTACAAAGAATGTTTCTTAATAAAAGATATTGAAACAGGTCTTGTAAAAATCGAAAAAAAGGTTAAAGCAGCATGAATTTTGAACAGGGGTTAAGAGAATCTATAAGAGAATTAGCTAACAAAAACAACATGACTGATAAAGATATTGTTTTAATAGGGATAAAGCTATTAAAGGGGGAAAACAATGAGTAAATTAAAAGAATACGAATGTGTTAATTGCGGTTTTCGAGCTTGGTCAATAAGGAATGTTGCAAAATGTGAAAAGTGCGGATCAGTAGTTTTATGTACCGAACCAACAGTTATAGTAGATAAAGAAGGGAGATTAAGCAAGCGTGAACGCATATTGTAATAGAACAACACAAAATCACAATAGAAAATCATTAGTTTATTATGAAATATTCATTACAATTTTAGCTTTAGTAGCTGTGGTTACAACGGTGTTAGATAAAATGGAAAAGCTTAATGATATGATTTTGATAATATTTGCAATAGATTATATTGGCAGACTCATTGTATCAGAGAATAAACTTAAATTTATAAAGAGTAATGTATTAGATCTAATAGCGATCATTCCATTCAATTCATTATTTAGAGCTTTTAGAGTTGTAAAGTTACTAAAGCTTGTAAAAATAATAAAAATAACAAAAGCAACTAAGCTATTAAGAATACTTAACTATACAAAGAAGTTTCATAAAAACACAAAAAAATTCTTAAATACTAATGGATTTAAATATATGATATATATTACTATTGCAATTGTTTTCGTAGGCTCTATAGTAATCTATGCAGTAGAAAAAGGCGACATAATAAAAACTTATAATGATGCTGTATGGTTGAGTTTTACAAGTGTGACACTGTTTGGTTATGAGGGGGTCGAACAGATGTCAATGGCAGGAAAAATAATTTGTGGAGTACTAGCATTAATAGGAGTAATATTCACAGGCTCATTTACAGCAACGCTTATAAAGTATATAGATGAAAAAAAGAATAATAATAGTAATGGTAATGATGAAGAGAAAGTTACAAGTATTGATATATCAACACTTTCTCAAGATGAACAAAAAGAAGTAATAGAATATATAGAGTATATCAGATTCAAAAAAAGCATTTAAGGAGGTTACATTTATGGTTACATCTATAAAGAAAAAAGGAGCACTAGAAAATAAAATAAATAATTTTATTGACAATGTATTAAACATAGCACAAACACAAGGTAAATTAGATTATATAGATATTGAGATTAGTAACCACAATGGCACATTACAAATGAATTATAAACTTAGAGATAGAAAAAAAGCATATTAAGGTCCTACTGGACGTCCAGCGGACACTCTTAGAATTACTAGGAGTGTCTATTTTCATTTATTAGAAACATGGGGGAGGAAGTTATGTATAGAAAAATTGAAGAAATATTATATAGTCACTATGAAAAGAAAAATAAGATTAATAGATTAAAGAACAGATTATCAAGAATTGATAATAGAATAAAAGTTTTAAAGCAAGATATAAAAGAGTGTAATATTGAAATGCAGGACACTATGAAATCTATGGATTATTCAAAGAATAGTAGAAATTCTAATAAAGTATCTATCATAGAGATTGAATTAGAACGAGCATTTAATGTATTAGAAAAAAGAATAAAAACTGCATATCACAACAAATACAAGCTAATAAATAGAATTAGAGATTTAGAAAAGAGAATTGAAAATATAGATATAGTATTAAATGAGCTAGATGAAGAAGAGTTGCAACTAGTAGAATATAAGTATAATGATAAATATGGATGGATAAAAATATCAAAAATACAACATTGTAGTACTGCAACTATATACAGAAAAAAAGACAAGATCATAGAGTATTTATCAAACGAATTAATAAAATGAGAAACATTTGAGAAACTTTTGAGAAAAAACAGTCAATATTGTATGTTATAATGTGTATTGTAAAAGTTCATCAAAAAAATAAGAGCTACTGAGAAGTAGTTCTTTTATTTATTTCCCCAATACGGTTGACAAGTATATATATTGAATTGTATTCTTAAAATGAAATAGAAATTTATATACTAAATAGTAATAAGTTCATAAGTTAGGGGGATAAAAAATGTTAGATATAATTATGAAAATAATTGACAAAGCTTTACTTCCAATATTGATACCTGTGATTATATTTCAGTATTACAAGTATCCAATAAAAAGGAAAAATAAATACATTCAATTAACAAGTGTTAAAAATGAAATATTGAAATTTATACTAGGGGTAACAATAATATATCCATTAATTAGTATACCCATGCAATTTGTATTATATAAAATATTCGGGTTTAGTATATCATCAATTATTAATATTAGTATATCTATATGCATATATTTTTTTATAGGTTATTTATATGTTAAAAGTTCATTAAAATATGATAAAGAAAGGAATGTAAATTTTGGTCCTGAATTCAACCGTAAAATAAATTATATATACAGAAATTATATAAAACCCATATTAGCAACAGTATCAATGTTATTAATTTCTTTCTGCACAACTTTGACAGCTCTAGGAGTTGTTGAAAACATAAATAAATATAAATCAATTAGAGATAGTATGGCATATATAGGTGTAACCTTAGAATTTTTTATAATAAACATATTTTTTGTTTATTATTTATATAGTACTGATAAAATTGGGTTACAAGAATATGCTAAAGATATTAATATATTTTACTTGCAAAATGGTAATCAAAAAGTTGTGTTGGGAGTAAAGTATAATGATTTTGATATAAACAAGGATTTTGTCATAGTTTATTCTAGTAATAGAAAAAAAAGCATTGTATTTCCTAGAAAAGATTTATTAAGAATAGAATATTTTTATTAAAAGACAGTAAAAGCACTGTCTTTTTTAATACAAAAAAAGGTGGTGACTATGGATAATATAAGATGGGCCAATAAGAAAAATCTGTATGAATTAAAGAAAAAAATAAGGCAAGAAACAATACAAGAAATAAAAGAATGTTGTGAATGTAGGAAATGTAAAAAGTTCAAAAATTACTTAAAAAAATCAGGTGTTTAACTATGGCTAAAAAAAAGAAACCAGCAAATCCTATCAAAGATAAAAATTTAATACTAGATATACAAGATTATCTAAAATGTAAAAGCGAAAGAAACTATATATTATTCACATCAGGCATAGCTACAGGATATAGAGCAGGTGATTTAGTTAAGCTCAGAATACGAGATATAAAAACAGCACTCAATAATGGGTATTTTGAGATATTAGAAGGTAAAAAGATAAATAGTAAAAATATCAGAAAAGAGAACATAAAACCAAGAAAAGTAAAAGTCATAGACAACTTAGAATATATATTGAGACGATATATAAAAAACAAAAGGGAATATGAATATATGTTCTTATCAAGAAAAGGCAAAAACAATCACATAACAGTTAGTCATGTAAGTAGGATATTAAAAGAAGCTGGTAATGAATTTGGATTAAAAAATATAACAGCACATTCTATGAGAAAAACATATGCCTATTCAATTTATGTTGAGAGTGAATATAATATTACTTTAGTAAAAGAGATGCTAGGACATAGCAGCATAGAAGAAACTAAAGATTACCTGGGATTAGACAGGGAAACATATGATAAATACAGTGACACATTGAATGGTTTGATTAGGATATAATCAGGCTTTTTTTATTTTCACATTTTTGAATGTTTTATAATCTGACATATGAACATTAGAAGATAAAAAAACAATGACATATATAAGAAGAAAAAAATAAAATTGAATGTTTGATTCCCTATGAAAACCGAACATTCAAAAAAGTAGTCAAAAACCTTTATAAAGTAGCATGATTAAATAGTTAAAAAGGTTTTTAGTATAAAAATAGTATCCGTAATATTTTTTTCTTAAAAATAGACCTGATTTTTCAATTGGTACAAATAGAAAGGAGGTGTTTTATACTGGCTAAAAGCAAATGGGGAAGAGTAAAGCAAAAGCTTGAACAGGTTGAAATTTGGGCATCTATGGGACTAAGTGAAAGAGACATAGCACATAATTTAGGAATATCAAAATCAACTATGGAGAATTACAAAAAGGCTCATTTGGACTTTTTGGGCAGCTTAAAAAGAGGAAAAGAAGTAGCAGATAGTAAAGTTGAAAATGCACTATATAAAAAAGCTACTGGATACAAGTACATTGAAAAGCAAGCAATAAAAGTAAAAAATAAATACTATGATGAAAAAGGTAAGAAGGTAGAAAAGGAAGATGTAGTTGTTGTAGATATAGAGAAAGTAGTTCAACCAGATGTAGCAGCTATGAAATTTTGGTTAGTTAATAGACAAAAAGGAAGATGGAAAGACAATCCTCATAAAGTTCAAAACGATAAAGAAGTACTTAAGTTAAGAAAAAAAGAAATAGAAGAAAAGGAATGGTAACATGGCTCAAGGATTTAGTAAGAATTTTTATAACAGTAAAGAATGGCTTGTATTCAGACAAATGTTAATTCTAGAGCGTGGACCGATATGTGAAGAATGTGGAAAGCATTTAACAGAAAGCAGCGACATTATACTACATCACGAGAAAGAACTAACATCTGATAACATCAATGATGTAAATATAACGTTGAATCCTGACAACATTAAAATAGTATGTAAGAAGTGTCATAACAAGATACATGATAGGTTCTGTGGTAATGTAAATACAAATAGGAAAGGTATATATATTGTGTATGGACCACCAATGAGTGGCAAGACATCATATGTATTAGATCATAAAACAGATAAAGATATTGTTGTAGATATGGATAGATTATTTAGTGCTATAACTTTATTACCAACTTACAATAAACCTGATTGTTTAAAATATAATGTGTTTGATCTAAAGAATATGTTATTAGATAATATTAAAACACGTAAAGGGAAGTGGCATAGTGCATGGATAATTGGAGGATACGCTGACAAATGGCAAAGAGATAAACTCAAGAATGATCTAGGAGCTGAGTTAATACAAATGAACTTAACAAAAGAAGAATGCTATGCAAGATTAGAATGTTGTAATGACTATAGACAACAACATAAAGAAGAATGGGAAAAATATATAAATAAATGGTTTAATAGCTTTACAGAATAGTCCCCCCATGACAAAATTAAACGAGCTGTCCGAAGGACCGAAGGGGGAAGGACAGATTTACACACACCGAAAATTTGACTTTTTTGCCGAGAGTTTTAGACAACTTTCAAAAAGGAGGGTTGAGCTTGAAAGTACAAAAAGAATACGAAAGAATCAAAGCACTATTTGATGGAGTGGATGAAAAGCAATTGAAGTTGGTTGATGGGAGCATATTAGAAACAGCAAGATTAAAAATAGAACTAGACAAGCTACATGAAATAATCAATACAACAGGTTTAATAAAGGTTAATCCAAATAACCCAAATCAACAAAAAGAGCTGCCAGTATCTAAACTAATTATAAAAACTAGAGCTAATTATCTTAATTACATTTCAAAGCTATCAAAATTATTAGGCGTTACCATTGATGAAGATGATGATCTATCAGATTATGAATAAGTTGGTGGTTATATGATTAACTGTAATCACAAAGGCGAACACAGCTACTTAAAAGAATATTACATCAAATGCAAAACCAAAGAAATACTAGTTGGCCATGAAATGATGCTAGAGCTTGATAGGCTTATAAATGAAATTAATAGCCAAGATGTAGTTTTTGAATTAGCTAACCCTCATAAAAGAATTAAATTTATAGAAAAAGAATGTAAGCATTATGAAGCACCATATGCTGGAAAGCCTTTTATACTTGAGTTGTTTCAAAAAGCATTTATAGAAGCATTGTTTGGCATCAAGATATATGACGATGAAATAAATAGATATGTAAGAAAATATCAGGAAGTAATATATTTAGTTGGTCGTAAAAATGGTAAGACACCTTTCATAGGAGCAATATGTTTGTCAGAGTGGTTTTGTGGTGAAATGGGAACAAAAGTAATATGTGCATCAAATGACTATGAACAAGCTGACTTGTTATTTAGTGCAATCAATGCCATGAGAGAAGAAAGTAAAACCTTAGCAAAGGTTACTAGAAAGAACTTACGAGGTATGTACTTTGGTAACATAAAACAAAGGAAAAAAAGAGGTAAATTTAGTAAACAGAATAAAGGCAGCATAAGAAAGCTTAGCGCAAAAACAGGAGCAAAAGAAGGAAGAAATATAAAAATAGGTGCAGTTGATGAAGTCTTTGAAATGCAAGATAGTAGTTTAGTATTGCCTATCAGACAGGCATTATCAACACAAGATGAACCAATATATGTAGAACTAACAACAGAAGGTTTTACCGATGATGGATATTTAGACAAAAGATTAAAAGAAGCAAGAAAAGTTCTAAAAGGAGAAATAGAGAGACCACGTTGGCTAATTTGGCTATATACACAAGATAGCGAACAAGAAGTATGGGAAGACGAGGACACATGGTATAAAAGTAATCCAGGACTAGGAATTATTAAAAAGAAATCATTCCTTAGAAAAATGATAGAAGAATCAAAAGATGATAAAGCAATGAGAGCATTTGTATTAGCAAAAGATTTCAACATAAAACAAAACAATGCACATGCTTGGCTAATGGAAAAAGAAATAGTAAATGAATTAACCTATGACTTAGAAGATTTAAGAGGTAGCATTGGTATAGGTGCAACAGATTTATCAGAAACAACAGACCTAACATCTGCAAGAGTATTAATAATGAAACCAAACAACAAAATAAAATACTTTATAACAAAGTATTTTATACCTGAATCTAAATTACAAGAAAAAGACGATGGAAAAGACTATGTTGAATGGGCGAAACAAGGTTGGGTACATGTGTGTGAAGGTAACGAAGTTGATTATTCAGATATAGTAGCCTGGTATGTAATGCTTTGGAAAAAGTACAACATAAGAGTATATAAGGCAGGCTATGACAAGTGGAATGCAAAAAGCTTTAAAGGCGAAATGGAAGACTATGGCTTTGATATGGAAAAGGTGACACAGGGATATGATTTATCAAATGCAATGAAAATGGTTGGTGCAGATCTAAAGTCAAACCTAATAAACTATAATTGCAATCCAGTAGACATATGGTGTTTAAAAAACACAGTAGCAAAAGTAAATGATAGAGCACAAATAATGCCAATAAAACCAAAGGACACAGGCAATAAACGTATAGACGGAGCAGTAACAATGATAATAGCCTATGAAACATTTGATAGATTTAGAAGAGAATACTTAGAGATTGTAAGGTGATGCTATTGGGAATATTTAATATGTTTAAAGGAGTAAAAAACAAATATAAACAGTACCAGTATTCAAAAATGTTAAGTGGAATGACACCAATATTCAGTCAATTTGGTGATGATATATATACAAGTGATATAGTAAAGAATTGCATAAGAATAATAGCAACAGAAATAAGTAAATTACAACCAAAACAAATTAGGTTTGAAACAGATAATCAAATCATAGTAAACAATAGCATTAATAGACTATTGAAATTTTCACCAAATCCATTAATGACAACAAGTGAATTCTTAGGAAAATGTGTATGGCTTAGAGAAAAAACATATAATTGTTTTATCTATCCTATGTATTATGTAGGAGAAAATAACAAAAGACAATATACAGGACTATATCCCCTTAATCCTAACCTAGTAGAATTTCTAGAAGATAACGCACATACATTGTTTGTAAAAATGCATTTCAATAACGGAGAACATTACACGCTACCTTATGAAGATATAATACATTGGAGAAAAGATTTTAGTTTCAATGATGTAATGGGTGGAGATATAAATGGGAGACCTGATAACAAAGAATTATTAAAAGTTCTCAAAATCAATAACACCATAACAGAAGGATTAGACAAAGCAGTCAAGACATCATTAAATGTTAGGGGAATATTGAAAATTAAGACTTTATTATCAGACGAAAATCAAGAAAAAGAAATAAAGAAATTTGAACAGTTATTAAAAAATGCAGATACAGCAATTTTACCAATGGATTTAAAAGGTGAATATATACCAGTAGATATAAATCCCCAAATAATATCGAAAGATACATTAGAATTTGTTGAAAAGAAAGTACTAAATAATTATGGTATATCATTAGCAATATACAACGGTGATTTCACAGAAGAACAATACCAGGCATTTTATGAAAAGAAAATAGAGCCAATGATAATAAGTCTAGGACAATGTTTCAGTAAGACACTGTTAACCTCCAGAGAAATAGATGTAGGAAATGAAATCATATTCTATCCTCAAAAGCTTTTATTTACAAACACAGCAAATAAAATAGCAGTAGCAGATATATTAGGAAACAGAGGAGCATTGACAGATAATGAGTTATTAGAGCTCTTTGGATATCCACCGTTTGAAGGTGGTGAAACAAGACATCAATCATTAAATTATATAAATAGAGATATAGCAGATCAGTACCAAATGAAAAATAGGAAGGAGGAAAAAGGTATTGAATAAAAATAATCTAAATGAGTTTAGATTAATAGATTTTAGAACAGTTGACAATGACGATGGAAAAATGCTCATAGAAGGATATGCAATAACTTACGATCAACCAGCAACACACGAATGTGGTAAATATAAATTCACAGAAGTAATAAAAAGAGGAGCAATAGCCAATACAATAATGAAAGATGTACCACTTCGATATAACCATAAAGATGGATATGTAATAATGGCAAGAACAAGAAACAATAGCTTACAGCTAATAAAAGATGATAAAGGCTTAAAAATAAGAGCAGAATTAATAGATACACAAAGCAACAAAGACATCTATAAATCTATCCAAGAAGGATTGATTGATAAGATGTCTTTTGCATTTACAGTAGAAGAAAAGGGCGATAATTGGACCTATGGAGAAAACGAAACAATAAGAGAAGTAACAGCAATAAAACGATTGTATGATGTTAGCGTGGTGGATACCCCGTTTTATGATACAACTTCAGTTTATGCAAGGAGCGTTGAATTATTGGAGAATAATTTAAAGCAGCTGGATAGCTTTGACTTGGATAAAAGGAAGCTAAAACTAAAATATGAATATAGGATGGTGAATTAATATGGATTATAAAAAATTATTAAAAGAACTAACAGACAAAAGAGCAGCAAAATATCAAGAAATTGATACAGTAGCAAATAGAGAAGCACTTGACAAAATAGAGCTTGAAATACGCAAACTAGATATACAAATAAAAGAAACACAAGCAAAAATAGACGAAGAAGAACAAAGAGCAGCTAACGAAGGAAGAGGACAACAAGCACAGCCACAAGGTGGATTTAATCCAATAGGAACATATGGAACAACAGGAGAAACCAGAAGCGATGAAATAGAAGATATATATGGAACAATGGAATACAGGCAGGCATTTAAAGACTATATAGTAAAAGGAACACCAATTCCACAGCAGTATCAAGAAGCAAGAACCGCAGAATTAACAACCGTTGGAGATGTAGCAGCAGTAATACC
Organism: Abyssisolibacter fermentans; assembly: GCF_001559865.1. Lineage (NCBI taxonomy): Bacteria > Bacillati > Bacillota > Clostridia > Eubacteriales > Clostridiaceae > Abyssisolibacter > Abyssisolibacter fermentans. The sequence continues at coordinate 32,049 of NZ_LOHE01000052.1, read as the reverse complement.
AACAACAATAATGAATAAAGTAATAGAAGATATGACAGTAGAAGGAAAAATACTAAATAGAATTACACAAACAGGTTTTCAAGGTGGAGTAGCAATACCAATATCAGAAGTTAACCCAGAAGCAACATGGTTAAGCAGTGAAGAAGAAACATCAGAAGAACAAAAAGCAAAAATGAAAGCAAAAATAACATTTGCATATCATGTATTAGAAGCAAAAATAGCATTAGGATTAGTAACAGCTACAGTAAGTCTATCAGTATTTGAAACAACAATTGTAAAACAACTAAAAAAAGCAATGATTAGAGCATTAGAAACATCAATAGTAGCTGGAACAGGTAGCGGTCAGCCATTAGGTTTTACAAAATATACATTACCAATAGAAAATGTAGTAGAGATGACAGTAGATACAATAGGAACAGTAACACAATGGGCAGAGGTTGAAGCAGCAATACCAGAAGTTGTAGAAGATTCAGTTATATATATAATGAGTAAAGCTACATGGGAAAAACACTTAAATGGAATGACAGATACAACAGGTCAAAAAATAGGTTTAGGTAAAATAAACGAAAAAGGACAAAAAATATTAAACGGTAGAGAAGTATTAACAACAGGTAAACTACCATCATTTGATACAGCTAAAGCAGGAGATATATTTGGAGCTTTAATTGATCTATCACAATATATGCTAAACTCTAACTTATCCATGTACTACAAAAAGTATTTCGACGAAGATAAAAACAAATGGATTCATAAATCACTAATGATAGCAGACGGTCAAATGGCTATAGGTAAAGATTCAGAAGATAAATTAGTCGGTGCTCAAGGATTAATATACTTGAAAAAGAAAGTTGAATAGTCATGGCGTTAATAGATGATGTTAAAATATCTTTAGGTATTACTACAGATGATACTGATATTATGAAGAGTATAGATTTAAAAATAAAGGCTGTACAAGTATACCTAACAAATGCAGGAGCAACAGAAGCAAGTATAAATACAGAACTTGGCACATCATGTATAGTCATAGGTGTGAATGACATGCTTAATCAGAAAGCAGGAGAGATGAAGTTTTCTCCTGCTTTTAAAATACTTGCGAATCAAGTTTGTAGGGGGTAGTATTTTGAAATTTATAACACCTATTTATTTAGTCACCAATGAAGTAGATGTATTTGAAAGTATACCAAAAGATAAATTAAACAAAGTGTATGCAAGTGAAGAATCAATTAGTCAAAGAGAATTTTACAAAGGACAATCGGCAGGGTTTAAGTTAGAAAAAAAACTCGAAGTAAGATATTTTGAATATAAAGAAGAAGAATATTTAATATATGACAATGAATTATTCAAAATACTTAGAGCCTATAAAAATGAAAGTAAAGGAATATATGAACTGACATGTATAAAAGAAAATAGTAGGGTTGTTATTGATGGCTAAACTACCGAAGTCAGTTAAAATAAAAAGAAATGGTGTTGAATATATCTCAAATGTTGAAAGGGTTCAGTATACATTACATGAACTTATAAGAGCTGCACTTAGAGATGTAGGTAAGTTAATAACTAAGAGAGCTAGGCAAAACATGGATAAAGCTGGTATAAAAAGACATAAGGGTAGAATGAAGAAGAATACACAATATTGGGTAAGAAGAAAACAAAAAACACCTAATTTACAAGTTGGATACAAACCAGCTGGATTTTATGCCGGCTTTTATGAACTTGGGTCTAGTAAACATAAAAAACATGGCATGTTGCAAAATGCAGTTAAGGACAATATGGAGGATATTCAAGACATACAAGCACAATATTTAAGTGCTATAGAAGATGAAAGAAAAGCCATAAATTTAATAGATGATAATGAGTATCAAGGAGGATAGATATGGGTAAGACAAATAGACTGATTGAATATTTAAAAGAACTATTATCTCAAACATCTAGCATAGAGGTCTATCATGAGCAGGCAATTAGACCATCTTATCCATATTTAGTATTTGATTTTGATAGTTTTGGATATAGCAACATACTAGAAATAAATTTATGGGATAAGGGTAGTGCAGTAAGGATTGAAGATATAGCAGATATATTAGAGAAGGAACTAGATAAATCTACAGATATTAATGATGATATGAGAATAATTTTACATTTTAAAAACAGAAATAATGTAAGTGATCCTCAAGATAATCTCAAAAGAAGAAGGCTAACGTTTTATATGGCATATTATAATTTGAAAGGAGAATGATATGAAAAAAATATTTTCAGGCTTCACAAATAAAACAGGTGAAAATCTGTTACTAGATGCAGGAGCATACTTCAAAAACTATGATGTAGAAACTGATACTTTTGAAAGTGCTGTAACAGCAGGAAAATTAATAGGTGCAACTAGAGGAGGTGGAGAGTTTAAAGCAGTACCAGAAATACGAACTGTTGAGGTTGACGGAATTAAAGGCAGAGCAAAAGGATTGACAGAAATAGATAGTTGGGATGTAAGTATACAAGCTAATGTATTAGAAGTAACTACAGAAACACTAAAACTAGGATTAGGAGTAGCTACAATTGATACACCAACAGAAGGTAAATATGACATAGTAACAGCTAAAAACAGTATTGAAGATGAAGATTATCTTGATAATATTACTTGGGTAGGTCAATTGAGTGGAAGCAATGAGCCTGTAATAATACAGGTGTATAATACTTTGAACATAGAAGGATTAACATTAGCTACAGCTCCAAAAGGGGAAGCTGTTACAAGCATGACTTTTGCTGGTCATTACAAACAAGATGATCTAAACACTCCACCATTTAAGATATATTATCCAAAAGCTAGTTAGGAGGTTTGTATGAAAAAATTTTGTACAGAAGATGTATTTAAAACCGCAAGAATAATAAAAAAGTATAAAGCTACAGAAATCATTAAATATTTTACCAATGAATACAAACAAGAAGATATGAGTGAAGAAGAAGCTGGGTTAAATGCAATAATAAACATTGCAAGTGATCAAAAAATTGAGAAGGCTTTTTATGAAATCGTGGCCATTCCTTTAGAGGTAGAAAGTAAAGATGTTAAAATGTTGCCAGTAGATGAATTAATAGACGGATTAATAGAACTTAACAAGGAGCAAAACTTAATACGTTTTTTCAATTTAGCGGGTCGATTGAGCTTGAAGTAGTTCAGGACCTGCTTTTAAAACGTTATAGTTCATTAGATTATATATTAAAGCTTGATGCAGATGAAGGAATAGAATTGATTCAATATGCTTTTGATCAAAGAGTAGAAGAATTACTTATGAAAAGATGGATAATGCATTATCAAGATCAGGTTTCTTTTGATGAATTTAAGAAACAACTAGGTGCAAATAGTAAAAAGAATATTGATAATAGATCAGCAGAACAAATACTTGAGGAAGTAAAAAAAATCCTACAAAAGGATTAGCTTAATACTTTGGGAAAAAATAAAAACAAAAAGGAAGTGCTACCACTTCCATAAATTAGACTTAGCTAGGACCTTTGCCTTAGCTTTATTTTTTGCTCTTTTTGTAATTTTTTTAGAGTCACCTGATGCAATAGCTTCAACATCTTTAGCAATTGAAGCTACTTTATTAATTTTTCTCAGGGCTTTTTTCCATGTCATAATTACCACTCCTTAATAATATTATACGTTATTTTCCAAAAAGAAAGAAGGTGGAATTTTGGAAATATTTCGCTTAATGGGTTCTATATTTGTAGACAATGAAAAAGCAAACAAGAGTATAGCAAAGACTGATAAACACGCTGAAAGCTTAGCAACTAAGTTTACGAAAGGTGCAAAAACTGTTGCTAAGTGGGGAGCTGCTATTGGAGCAGGAGCAACAATAGCAGGGGGAGCATTATTAACAGTTGCAAATAAAGCAGCTGCTACAACTGATAACATAGACAAGATGTCTCAAAAACTAGGCATGAGTAGAAAAGCATACCAGGAGTGGGATTTTATTTTGTCTCAAAATGGTGCTTCTATAGATAGCTTAGGAGCTGGTATGAAAACTCTTACAAACCAAGTTGACGAGCTTGGGAAAGGTGGAAAAGTAGCAACAGAAGCATTTGGAGAATTAGGATTGAGTTATGAAGATATGGCTGGGTTAACTCAAGAACAAATATTTGAGAAAACAATAGTAGCATTGCAAGGAGTAGAAGATACAACCAAAAGGGCAGCAATAGCAAATGATTTACTTGGAAGGTCAGGCCAAGAGTTAGCACCTTTGTTAAACGCTGGAGCAGATAGTGTAGAACAAATGAAGAAGAAAGCAAGTGAACTTGGAATAGTGTTAGGTGATAAAGCCATTGATAGTGGAGTTAAATATACAGATACAATGGACCAGATGAAAAGAATGCTAGGCTCTTTTGTAACTAAAATTGGAGTGCAAGCCATACCAATGATGCAAGACTTTATGAATTGGATAATAAAAAATATGCCTTCTATTCAATCAAAAATAGAAACTGCATTTAATATTATTAATGCAATAATAGACGGTTTTTCAGAAGCTATTGCTTTTGCTAAAGATAATGCAAATTGGTTAATACCAATTGTGATTGGTTTAGCAAGTGCAATAGGTACACTGGAAATTATAGGAGTGGTAACTGGATTAATGAACGCCTGGAAAGCTACAACATTTGCACAAACACTTGCACAACATGGTCTGAATGTAGCATTAAAAGCAAATCCAATAGGGATAATAATAACTTTGATAGGCTTAGCAGTAGCAGCAGGAGTGGCATTGTACCGAAATTGGGATACTGTAAAAGAAAAGGCAGGGGCATTATGGGATAAAATAAAGGATGTATGGGATGGAATAAAAGGAGTATTTATTGGAGCAAAAGATACAGCTATAGGTTGGGGAAAAAATATAATAGAAGGACTAGTCGGAGGTGTTAAAGCACTAGCCTTAAAGCCAGTAAATGCCATAAAAGATGTATCTAAAAAAATGGGTAATGCAATTAAGGATTTTTTTGGAATACATTCACCTGCTAGACTTACACAAGAATACGGGAAATATATAGATGAAGGTTTGGCCGAAGGTGTAAAAAAGCATTCATATAAACCAATAGAAGCAACAATAGAGTTATCACAAAAAATTGGTGATGCTCTACAAAAAGTTAATGATTTTGTAACTTCATCAGTTGATATTATACAAAAAAAGTTTGAGTTATGGAAATTAAAAAATACTGACTTGATAGGAAGTTCTAAAGAGTTAGAGATGCAATTAATAATGCAAAGAGAACAGCAAACACTATTACAAAAAAATATAGGAGAAACAGAAAAGGCACTAATTCAAATTACCAGTAAATATGGTGAAAGCTCTAAAGAAGCACTTGAATATAAAAATAAACTTCTAGATTTACAAATACAACACTCTCAATTAACTAATAACATTGAAAGAACTACACAGGCATTGAACAAACAGCATGAAGCTCAAACAAAATTAAAAATAAACAGTGATGGCAGTGCTATAATAGGAAACACAAAATACAGTAAAGAAAGACTTAGGGAATCAGGCAAAAAAAGAAAAGAAAGGTACGATAAAAATAGAGATGAAATAAGAAAAATTGCAGAAAGAAACGATGTAGACCTAGGTGTAGCAGAGGATATGTTTGATCGAAACAGGCTAGACAAAATGTTAGGTAAAACTCCTCAATATGCAAAAGGTACTGATTACCATCCAGGCGGTTCAGCAATAGTAGGTGAAAAAGGTCCTGAGTTAGTAAATCTACCAAGAGGTAGTCAAGTGTTTACAAATGAAAAAACAAAAGATATGTTAGATCGAAAGATTGAAAACAATTTTAATATATCAAAATTAGTGGTGAGAGAAGAAGCAGACATTAAGAAAATAGCTAGAGAATTATATTTCTTGCAACAAGAAGAAGAAAGGGCAGGTGCATATTGATGTATGGATTTACTATAAATAATAAACATAGCAGTGAATTTGGACTATATTTAAAAACAAAAGTATTTCCTGCACTTGCAGAAAAAAGATATACAGAAGAAATAATACCCAATAGAGATAGTTCATATAAGTTTGAAAATGGATATGAGGATAAAATTATAGAATTACAATGCACTCTTATTGAGTCAAACTATGTTTTAAGAAGGTCTAAAATTAGAAATATTGTTCAGTGGCTTGATAATGGTGGAAATTTAATATTTGATTATGAAAAAGACAAATATTATATAGTTAAGCTCTATAAATCAATAAATTTAGAAGCAGTTTTATCTTTAGATATTTTTGTGATTACTTTTACAGCGTATCCTTTTCAATATTCCACCGAGTTAAAAAAACATGAGGTACATGTTGATGGGTATACAGAATTAAATATATTAAACTCAGGGACATATATAACAACGCCCATAATTACAATAGATGGGACAGCTGACAGTATAACCATAAGTAATAGTACTGGTGTTTTTACTATACAAAACATCACTGAAAAAGTATATGTTAATTGTGAAAAAATGATATGTTATACCTTAGATGCTTATGGTAAAAAGGTTAACAAATCAATAGACTTTACAGGAAATTATTTAAATATTCCTTTAGGTGCGTCTCAAATTGTGGTAGATGGTACTAATTTAAATTGTAATGTATTAATTAATTACAAACACACATATCTCTAAGGTGGTGTTAACTTGAATTATCCAATGATTAAAAACAAAGACGGTAAAATGTTAGCAGTATTAAATAATGTAATTAAAAATGCTATAAAAGAAAGAATAAATGGTAAATACACATATAGCTTTACATGCATAATAGAAGAACTTAAAACGGACTATATTGAATATGGCAATCAAATAGAAATAAATAATCAGCTTTTTAATATAATGACTTATACGAAACGAAGAACAAATAGTAATAAATTAGTATGCAGTGTATACTGCGAGCAGGTGGCATATGAGTTATTAGATCATATGTCACTTTTTAATTATTCAAATATCACAGCAGAACAAGCAATGCAAAACCTGTTACTAGATACATCATCATTCACAGTAGGTCATGTTGATTATCTTGAAAAACATACATTTCAAAGAGACGAAAAAGAAGCGAATAAAAAGGCTTTACTATTAGATATTGCACAGGCGTATAATGCTGAATTGTATTTTAATAAGTATGAAATATCTTTATATAGCCAAATTGGAGCAAACAACGGAGTTCAAATAAGGGTAGGAAAAAACTTAAAAGGAATTACTAAAACAGTAGACGGTACAAAAAAAGACATAGACGGTAAACCATCTATAATATATGAAATTAATATATTTGAATTGGTTGAAACAGAAGAATATACAGATTATATAGAATTAGAAACTATTAGATTAGGTGATACTGTACATGTTATAGACGAAGGGTTAAACATAGATATAGCTGCTAGAGTATTAGAGTATGAATATAATCCAATAAAAAACATCAATTCTAAAATAGTACTAGGTAACTTTGTAGAAAATATTGCAACATATAATGTAGAAGTAAAAAGACAAATAGATGTAGTAAAAAAATATAAAGACATATGGAATAGAGCAAAAATAATAAATCCAAACAAAACAATTAGTACAGAAATACTTGAGGGTTCTATTAACACACTTAACAATGAAATACTAGCAGGCTTAGGAAGCGTAAGAATAACAGAAAATAACGGAATAATGGTCACAGATAACCCAGATGAAGCACAAGCAACAAAAGCACTAAGATTACTTGGCGGAACATTAGCATTAAGCAATGAAAAAGACCAAAGCAATAACTGGATATGGCGATCATTTGGAACAGGTGACGGATTTGTAGCAGATGAAATTATATCAGGGCAAATATGGACCTCAATGATAAATATTGTAGGAAATGTACAGCAACCAAACGCTTTTAAATGGGATGCAAATGGAATTAAAGTCCATAAAATTAAAGAAGACAACAATATTGATTTTAACCAATTTATATTACTGGACAATAAAGGATTGAAATTTACAAAAGATGGCGGTAACAATTTTGAATTAAGCATGACATTTGCTGGTGGTTTAAAAATAGGTAAGCATAGCATTGAAGGATTAGAAACAGAATTAAACAATATAAATGAAATAGCTTCAAATGCACAAAACACAGCAAGTACAGCAAATATAAATGCACAAGCTGCACAAACAAAAGCTAATGAAGCAAATACAAAAGCAAGTGAAGCTTATGAAAAAGCAGAAGATGCATTACAAGAAGGTATTCAATATAATAATGTTTCAATAACTACTAATAAAGGTGTTGTTGCAACACATGGAGATGGTAGTGAAACAATTTTAGATGGAGATGGATTTAAAAGAAGAATTATAAGTAATGGGAATGTTTATAATTATGTAAATTTACAGAACGCAGGAACTTATACAACTACGGGCAGTTATTCAAAAAGTGACAGTAATATAAGCCCAATTAGTCAATCAAGTTTGGACTCAAGAGGCGTAGGTGTAAATTGGATAACTATTCCCAATCCTGATTTTAAAGGCAGACATTTTATTGTTATTTTAGCCATCTTAGGAATAGGTGAAATTTTCACAGGGTTTTCAGGAGGTGGTAGTTATTCAACATGGAATTTTTTCTTAGAAACTAATCTAAAAGTATTAGAATATGATTATTCTAATGGGAAATTTAAAGTTAGAGCTAGAATAAAAGATTCTCGAACAGAACGAGGAAGGCTAAAGTATGAGAGATGGAGAGGTATGCCAATCAGTTATTATGTATATGCAACAGATTAAATGGGAGGTAATTTATGTTATATTTTATTAAAATAGAAAACGATATAATAAATGGTTCTTTCTCATGTGATGAAGAAGATTTTAATAAATTTGAATTAGAAGATTGTTATAAACAAGTATCCAGAAAAGTTTTTGATAGTATAATGCTACCTTCAACATTTGAAGTAAATGAAAAAGGTGAAATCATAAATGTTCAGTGTACTAGAAAAGAAAATAATGAATTAATAACTATTATTAATGATTTAAAACATAAAATCACTAAATTAGAAAATCGAATAAGTAAAAAAGAAGAAGCATTAGTTGCAAATAGTGTATTATGAGGTGAAAGATTTGACTGATTACAAAACCCCACTTTTTACACAATTTAATGATGATGGGAGAAGACAAAAAATAAGCAAAGAAATATTAAACGAGGAAAAAAATATAGCAAATTCAAGTCTTCAAGGCAATATAACAGCACAAGGAACAATATTATGTACACATGGTGGAACAGATAAGAATGATCCAGAAGGACGTTATACAAGTAAAAGTTCATCAACAACAAAAACATATAGTGATGGAACCCCAGATAAAAGAATGGCAGAAGGAAATGTTGACATTAACATAAATACATCACAGCTAGAAATAAATACAAATATGACACCAGTAGGAGAAGGACAGCCACATAATAATATGCAGCCTTGGGCTTGTGTAAATTATATTATTTATGTGGGAAAATAAATGAAATTAATTATAAATACACACCACCTATATAAAAAAATTAAAATCTATGGTTGTATAAAACCATAGTTATCGACTTATATGTATGAAAGTATTTAAAAGTATACTTTTAAAAATACAATAAAAGGTGGGAGAGAATAATGCAATACAATAGTAAAACTAATTGGCAAAGAGATGATATTGTTACTGAAAAGGATTTGAATAGGATAGAACAAGGGATTAAAGATGCATGCACCAAACTAGCAGGAATTCAAGAAGGAGCAACAAATTACCAACATCCAGCTACACATCCAGCTACTATAATTACAGAAGATTCTACTCATAAATTCGTAACAGATACAGAAAAAACTAACTGGAACAATAAGGCTGATACATCAAAATTGAATGAGATAGAACAAGGTATAGAAGATGTGCATGAAAAAATGGGCAAAATCAGATATATGCAAAACACAGAACCTACAGTAAAAGAAGAAGGGCTTACGTGGTTTAACCCAGAAACGGGACTTTTATATATACACGATGGGACAAGATACGTTCCAGTTCCCCCAGTTCAAATCTTACAAGAAGTTATAGATTTTTATGAAGATGACGTAAAAATACAACACAATAGCACAATAAAAAATAATGGGGGGATAGTTATTTGTAATCAACATGTAGGTAGCGATGTTATGCAGTTAACTGATAATCAAGACCCTGTAATTGATGGAAAGTGTGGTATTAAATTTATTGCCAATAAAGATATGGACGGTATTCGTTATTATTTATTTAAAACTCACCCTAACATGGGAACAATAACGTTATTTAATGATAATTTTCAAGAGTTGAAAAGCCAAAATATTTATTCGAGTGGTTCTTTATATTACCCGATTGTTGCAGGAAAAACATATATTCTTTGTGCCGTATCAAAAATAAATAAATATATGTATTTAGGTGCAAATGGTACGCCTGCTTTTCCGTACGCATCAGAATATATAGATGTAATTAGTAGTGTATTAGATACGAATACAACGGTAAATAGCTATGTTTATGCTTTTAGATGCATAAGTCCAATTGTACCCGCATCTACCTCGGGTACTGCAATTGTAGAAATAACCAATACAGAAAAAAATATAAAATCATGGGACCTAGCTACTTATCAAAACACGCTAGATGGTGAAACGGTAACTATTGATATAGAAACTAGTCCCGATGGCAGTGTGTGGACAACGGAATTTGTTGATATATCGCAAAATTTTGATATATCAACGATAGATTCAATGAAAGACATAAGATTTAAAATTAATTTGTCCAGAAGTAATATAGACAATAATCCTTCATGCGATTATTTGGCGAGGAGGTTTGTTAGATAATGTATGCACAACTATTAAAAGAAGTTAGGGCGCTTAAAAGCGTTGTGGAAAATTTAGTAGATGAATTAGATGAAGTTGAAACTAGGGTCGCAAAACTTGAAAATAAAGAACCAAAACCAAAGCCAATAAAACCAAAGATGGATGAAATAAAACCAAAATGGGAACGTGAAGGATTTAAAACCAAGAAAGATTGGAATGAAAATAAAGCACATAAATAAGGTGTTATTTTTATGCTCAAATCATGGAGGTGAGGAGTTGCAAAATGTAAAAGAAAACATGAAAGAATTAGAACTATCTAATTGTATACAATGGTGGAAAAAAGGATATAAAGGGCAAGGTGTAACAGTTTTAGTATTAGATGATGAAGGAGATAGACATAAATGGTTTGATGAAAAAATCATAACTGGTGCTAAATTCCATGATGGAATAGGACATAATACAAATGTAACAAAAGTTATAAGGACTCTTGCTCCAGATGTAAATATAATTATGTATAATTGCTTTGGAAAAAAATCAGACACAGATAAAGAAGTTTTACAATTCATTAAAACACACGATATAGATTTAATCAATATAAGTTACAGCACATTTAAAAGATCAATGTATGAAGAAATTAATAAGCTAGATATTCCTATGATATGTGCTGCTGGAAACGCAGGTAATGATAATAGTATTAGTTATCCTGCTAGATTACCATTTACTATTAGCGTAGGTGCATTTAAGGAAGCTAGATGGGATAATGCTCATTATAGTAATGAAGGTGAAGAGTTAGACTGCATGGGTTTTACTGATGTGTATGTATGGAATAGTAGAAAAGATAGAATTTTTGTATTTACAGGCACTTCATGTGCGACACCTTATGTAACTGGCATATTAGCTTTATATTTAAGCTATATAAAAGCTAATAAACTACCTAAGCCTACAATAGAAGAATTAAAAAGTTTTATACATGAAAATTGCATAGACTTGTACGATAAAGGTCATGACACCAAAAGTGGTTATGGTCTTTTTATTTTACCAAATTTAAAAGAATTGAAGGTAAAATATATATTTAAAGATATACAAGATCATTGGGCTAAAAAAGATATTCAAGAGGTAGTAAGTAAAGGATTAATGAATGGATATCCAGACGAAACTTTCAAACCAAATAAGCAAGTAACAAGAGCTGAATTAGCTGTAACATTAAATAGATTAATAAAAATGGAGGGGTAAAGATGGATAACAATTTACTTATAAATGGATCCAAAGGAATTCTAGCAATGATAACTGGAATATTCATTTATGTAGCTGGATCAATTACAGAACTTGTAATAGTTTTAGTTTTCTTAATGATCTTGGATTATATTACAGGTATGATTGCAGGCTATATACAGAAAAAATGGAGTTCTAGTATAGGTCTTAAGGGAGCTGTTAAAAAAGTAGGCTTTATTTTTTTGGTTCTAATAGCGATTTTAACCGACTATGTAATTGTACAGTTAGGGGCAAAAATAGGAATTACATTAGGCTTTGTAGGTGTGTTTACATTTGCAGTTACATGTTGGCTTATTAGTACAGAGCTACTCAGTATAACTGAAAATCTTGGGAGGATGGGAGTTACTATTCCAAAGTTTCTAAGAATAGCATTTACAAAATTAAAAGATGTGTCTGAAAAGGTTGGCGGTGAAGCAGCTGAAAAAATTAAAGAGGGTGAACAATCAAAATGCAAATAATACAAGATTTTATTGATAAAAGATATAACAAAATGATTCCGCAGTATATCACAATCCACGAAACAGCATGTTATACAAAAGGTGCTAATGCTAAAATGTGGAACGGATATTTGAACAGAAAAAATACAGATGATAAATGTTGGCATTTTACAGTAGATAGTACAAGTATATACCAGCACATACCAATAGATTATAACGGTTGGCACGCAGGCGATGGACTCAGAGGAAAAGGCAACCGAGAAAGCATAGGCATAGAAATGTGCGTAAATAAAGATGGAGATTATGAAAAGACATTAGAAAATACTATATGGCTTTGTAAAAAGCTGATTAAAGAAAATCCAAGCATTATGGATGTTGTGCAACATAACCATTGGAAAAGCAAAAAGTACCCTAATGGAAAAGATTGTCCGCATGTACTTAGAAGTACCGGCAGATGGAACGAATTTAAAAATGCAATATACGAGGATAAAAAGCATTGGGCAGAGGTGCATTATAAAAATTTAATTAATAAAGGTGTTAAAATCAATGAAAAACGATTTAATGACAACATGACTCGTGGTGAGGTATTTGCTTTGATAGATAGAATTTACAAAGGCTAGCGTTTTGCTAGTCTCTTTTTTTATGCCTAATTTAAACATGATTAGTGCAAAAGTTACATGGAATAAAGGGTTTGTATGATATATATAGAAGTATATTATTGAATTATAAATTATTAAGCATTAAAGTAATATGAATTTACTAGATAATATGTAAGAGGTATTCGTGAACTATAGTTCTGATTATTACCAAAATCAAGTAATAATCAGAACTAACATACAGAGATTTACAAGTTAGGTGAAATTATCATTCTAAACAAAAAGTTATATTATAAAGGAGTGAAGGAGATGTCATTTCCAAAACGAAAAAAAAGTGCAAAACACGGCATAACAGGGCAATCATATTTTAACCATTATGTGAATCAAAAACTTGATTGTATCTATCATCCTATATATCAAGAAAATGATTTTGGTATAGATGGATATATTGAACTTGTGTGTGATGACAATGTGATCGGGAAGAAGGTGGCAATTCAAATAAAACATGGTGATTCATATTTTAAGTCAAAAACAAAAACTGGCTACAAATATTATGGTGAAAGCAAACACTTGAATTATTACCTTAATATCATGGTTCCTGTATATTTAGTTATAATGAATGAGGACTTTAGCCAATTACATTGGGTAGAATTTGATATTTCTAGAACATCGGAGAGTGGGAAAAATGGATGGTGGATAAATATACCCTATACAAATACTTTAAACAGTGAATTTAAGGAAGCTATATTTAATACCGTCGGACCTGTGATTGATTTTGATCAACAAATAAAGTCAATTTGGGCTTTGGATAAGGCATTAAAAAAGTCTAAATATACTTTAATATCAATATTGAAAGATGATATTGATTCTTTAAGTTTTATAAGAATTGATGAATTAATATCTCAATTTACTAAGAATTATGAAACTCTATTAAAATTAAGGTCAACGATGGACATCTTTTTCACAGACTATGATAATGACGAAAGAGAAATTTTTCAGATACCTGAGGTTGTAAAATGGTTAAAATACTCAGTTGAACACGGCATACCATGGTTTTATTTTTTGGGGTATCAAGAAAAGAGTAATGGTTTAGATTTATTGTTGCATGCTTGTTGTGGTAATTATGATATTAAACGACATGATAAAAATTATGAGCTAATTTATTCTAGTGATGATATTAAAGCCTTCTTTAGAGTTAATTATAAGAATCTAAATAATTTTACAGAAAAATATCAAATTGATGAATCAATTAACAATGAAATATCTAAAGGTATTGGTAATTATATCAAAAGAGAATTTAATAAGTCATAGGAAGTATGAATAATAACTACACCCTAACACACTATTTGCAAAATGCTATATTGTCCACGATTAGCTTGTTTTGTCATATAGAGTGGTTGGTCAGTACTGTATGAATGTAAAGGCAACGTACTTCGCAAATAGTGGGAACGTTACAACTACCCATTATACATATTTTCAAATATAAGTCTGTTAGCTTTGTATTCATTATCATCAAGTATAAAATTTACTTTAAAACAAAATATAGTTATAAAACATTGCTGTTATTCCAGACGGGCAGGTTGTGCCGCAGCAATAAGCGCAAAAAAAGCTGGTGCAGACGTTACTATTATAGAAAGAACAGATATGCTATTAGGTCTTGGCAATGTTGGCGGAATAATGCGAAATAATGGACGTTATACTGCTACTGAAGAAAGTATATGTTTAGGTGCAAAGGAGCTTTTTAATATAACTGACAAAGTTTCGCGACATGTAGATATCGATTTTCCTGGACATAAACATGCTTCACTATATGACGTAACAATTATAGAACCAGAAGTTAAAAGACTGCTAAAAGAAATGGATATAAATATTAAACTAATAAGCAGAGCAACAGATGTTATAAAAGATAATAATAAAATCACAGGAATTATTCTTGCTGATAATACAATAGTAAGTGGAGATATTTTTATAGAAACAACAGGCTCAACAGGACCAATGGGCAATTGTTTAAAATACGGAAATGGATGCTCCATGTGCATATTAAGATGTGCTTCATTTGGTCCTAGAGTAAGTATTAGCTGCAGGGCAGGTATTGAAGATATACTTGGACAGAGAAGTGATGGATCGTATGGCGCTTTCAGTGGTTCATGTAAATTATGTAAAAACTCGTTAAGTAAAGAGGTACGTCAAAAACTAGACAATGAAGGAATGGCTATTCTGTCTATTCCAGAAGAAGACATAAAACTAGATAAATTAAAATTAAAGGTTTGCCAGCAATACGCACTAAAAGATTTTGCAGAAAATCTAATACTTCTAGATACAGGTCATGCAAAGCTAATGACACCATTCTATCCACTAGATAAACTGAGAAAAATAAATGGACTAGAAAATGCCAGATATATCGATCCTTATGCCGGAAGTATAGGAAATTCAGTCAGATATCTTTCAATAGCTCCTAGAAATAACTCTATGAAAGTAATCGGTTTAGACAATCTTCTATGTGCAGGAGAAAAATCAGGTTTATTTGTAGGACATACAGAAGCAATCGTAACAGGTTCACTAGCAGGTCATAATAGCGTTAGATTGTTCTTAGGAATGCCACTACTAAAACTACCTAGGAATTTGGCAAGCGGGGATATAATAGCATACTCTAACGAACAAATACAAACAGAAGAAGGCAGAAAAAAAAGATTCACATTCTCAGGTTCTTTGTATTTTGAAAGAATGAAAGAATTAGGCTTATATACTATTGATAAAAATATAATAGAAAATAAGATAAAGAAGATAAATTTATATAATATTTATGATATAAAATTGGTTTAATTTTTGTTTAAGCATCTAATGATATGTAAATTAGATATAATATGAATAAAATTTATTAATATAGTTCAGGGATGTTTTGGTTCTTGGACTATTTATTTTATAGGTGCAGTGAGTTCAGTCACTAACGCATTATGATTTTAATAGGTATGTTGTTTAATTAATATACTTCGCCATAAAAATTATCATATAAACTTTTTAAAGCTTTATATCTTACGGACACACTTCGTTAAATGTAATAAAGGATAATAAAGATAAATATAGAAATATTACATTATATCTTTTTAAATGAATTAATATTTATTAATGAAAGGGGAAGATTGATGAGCGAATTTACAAGCGGGAATTTAATATTAAGCAAACATAAAAATGTGATTGACAAAAATAAAATTGAGGGAATAAAAATTGGAGAATTAAACTCAAAATGGACAGTTATTTTAACTGAAAATGATTATTTAGATGAAGTACCTGAATATATAATTAATATTTCTAAAGAAACTCCTGTTATGATTTTTTTAAACTTCGAAGATCATGGATGGGGCTATAAAATCATTAATAACAAAAAAGAACTTGCTAATATATATGTTGATTATGAATTAGTATTTACAATGATTACTCAAAAAGCTGAAGAAAGATATCCAAATGAAGATGATATTATTGAATTTTTATTTTCCAATGATACAGGAAAAGATGTACATGAAAATCTTTATGACGAAGTATATAATTCAAGTGAATATAAAAATGCTGTTGAAGAACAATTTAAAAATAAAAATGTTGAAGTATTTGAGCTGTTTGGCTTAGATACAAAAGATATAAATAAATTAACAGAATTATTAACTGCCGATACTTTTTTTAAAGGTAGATATATGCGTGATCAAGTTGAAAACTTCAAAGAAATTTTAGGTATAATAGAAATGGAATGGGTAAATTATAACCTTACTGATACTTTAAATATATAAATAACTTCAGAAACACTAATAAAGAAAGTGGCAATGAGCAATCTAATATAGATCATATAACATATATGTATGAGTTAGAAAATGGTGTTGGGAAAAATAAATTTAATAATAGAACTATATTATGGATTATTAAGAATCATTCAATATCATTTTCATATTAAACAATACTATACATAGATGATATTAATTAATAACAATTGAATAAAAAGATTGAAAATTAACCTCTTCTAGATCATTATCATTGTTCACTACAGAATTGAAAGATTGAATATTTAATAGAATGGCTACTACAATGACTATAGAAAATATTATACTAAACTTAATATACGGTTTCATAAGTATCACCTCTATATTATTTAATTTAGGTAAAAGATGAATAATAACATATTTACATTTGGTCCATAAGCACTATAAAACCTATTAGGCTCAAGCCCAAATACTACAAGTGAGCTTAAGCCTAACAAGGTTTTATCATGTTTTAACTACCATCTTACATCTGAAAGAAGATAGTCATCAATAACTTTTAAACAAGCAGTACACACATGGTTAAATTTAATAATAGTATTTGTATTAAATTTTTTCTTAAGCTTTTTCATAATAAACCTCCTTTCCAATTGAAATTAAGTATTTCACTTAACATATATTAGATGATTTCAAATGTTAATTTGTTCCTATTCTGACGATTTTTATTTAACCTGTGACTAGTATAAAAGTTACATTAAATAAAGAAGGGAAAAAATCAGGTTTATTTGTAGGACTTATAGAAGCAGTCGATACAGGATCACTAGCAGGTCATAATAGCTTTAGATTGTTTTTAGGAATGTACTATTAAAACTAGCACGCGGGAATATAATAGCATACTCTAATGAGCAAATACAAACAGAAGAAGGCAGAAAAAAAGATTCACATTCTCAGGTTCATTGTATTTTGAAAGAATGAAAGAATTAGGTTTATATACTATTGATAAAAATATAATAGAAAATAAGATTAAGAAGATAAATTTATATAATATTTATGATATAAAATTGGTTTGATTCTTGTTTAAGCCTCTAAACAATATATAGATATAATATGAATAGATGCTGATTAATATAGTTCATGGGTGTTTTGATTCTTGGACTATTTATTTTATGTTAGAGTATAATTGTAACTGGTGAATGACCAAATAATAAAGAAGAAGAAACCTCTTTCATATATTTTTTTATAAATTTTTAAGTAATTGTCCATGCATATATAAATTTTAAGTTTTTTTTACTCAATTTGTAAATTCATAGGTGATAAAAGGGTTTGTACGATAAATATAGAATATTATAAGTGTTAAATTAATTAGCTTTTTTAAGGTACCTAATGTCTATAATAATAGCTAGAACTAACATACAAAGATTTAAAAGTTAAACAACAACATCATCTTTTAAGTAACTCTTTGGAGGGAAAATATGAAAAAGAAAATTATAAGAGTATTGATTATAATAGTATCATTGATACTTGCTTTTAAAGTGTATGAGAGTGAGTACTTTATAAAAGCTAACAAAGCTAGCATTGAAAAAGGAATAGAAGAGTTTCTTGAGTTAGATGTATCTATACTACAATACATAAAATTCCAAAACGTTTTAATCGTTTATTATGAAGTTGCAGGCGGGGACTATAATGGGTCTACAATTTTATATAGAGGTATTAATAATAGATATCAAATTAGAATGGCTGGTTATGGAATGAATAATAGAGTTTTTTCAGGAAAAGCCTTTAAATCTCATGGTGAAAATTATTTAGCCATTATGGGTACAAATTATGATCTAATGATTAATGAAGTTATAATAGAGACTTACTCAAATCAGAAAGAAAGTTTTTTTACAAACGGTGAGAAATATCTCATAAAAGTGTTTCCATCAGAAACAGAGCGGGAGGGTTTATTGAAAGGCTATAAATTATATGATAAGCAAGGCAATGATATAACAAAACAAATGGATGAATATGTATATAGGCGTGGTGGTTTTAGCAGTGTAAGAGGAAAAGCAGAATTGTTTATGTTATATGTTTATTGTTTTACTATTATTGCGATTGGATATTTCGCATCAAAAATGTTCATAGCAAAGAAAAGTGATAAAAAAATTGATGATAACATCGTCTAGTAATGAATATTCGTAAAGGTTCGAAGGGTATTCCTCTTAGACTTGCTGATAAAAGTATTCCTAATAGGTTTGAAATGCATTTTATGGGTATTTAGTTTTGACAAAACTGAAATAACACAAAATATGGATTTATTAATGTTGTAAAGGTGGGGGTAAATTGTACGTTAAGCAACTATCAGAAAACGAAAAAAGAGCACTGAATCAAAGATTCGAAAAGATAAAAGAGTTGCAAGAAAAAGGTATATGCTTTTCATGTTATAATTTTATTACCGGAGATATATTCCCTGATGAGGGTTTGATTTTTTACGAGGATGATAAGGTGAGATGTCAATTTGAAAAATACCCAAGAGCAACTGGACATACAATTATTGTATCAAAGGAACATTATGAAGACATTTCTGAAATGCCTCTTGAATTAGGAGTACATATATTAAAAATATCAGATGCAATAATTAAACTTCATAAAGAAATTATAGGTGCAGAAAAAGTATATATGTGTACAATATGTGACGGTAAAAGAAATCATTTACATTTTCAACTGTTCCCTCGACTAAAAGGAGATACAATAGGCTTTGGGAATTTTGCCAGAGAAGAAGGAATTATTATGGATTATCATGAAACAGTAGAACTTTATAAACATAAATTAAAAGATATTATACTATAGATCAGGAAGAAAGAATGCCATACATGTAGTAGGAGTAATTTTATTACAATTTTAGCAGACATAAATATTTTGTTGAAGAAGATTTAAACTGACCTTCTTTCTAAGGTTGAGAAACGTCGCAAATCTAAAGCGTTATGCGCAATATTAGTTTAACATATACCTTATTGATTTTAGATTTTATAATAGTTGATCTTTATGAGTGAGAACTAATGACATAAAATTTGAATTTGTTCCATAACTTTTGAATATGTTAATTTAATTAAAGCTTGGAAATATACGTGAACCTGATTTCACAGGGAAATATGGAAAAGATTTTGTACATCAAGGAATTAATTTTGGAATACAGAAGTTTAAATACAAAGGGAAATATATTAAATTATCAGTAAATATTCTTAACAAACCAGCGACAAGAATCTATAAAAAAGTAGGATTTGAGGAACAAAAGAAAAAAGATGATGAGATTGAAATGAGTAAAGCGTTGTAAGTTACAATTTTTAAGAAAATTAACAAAGATTAATATAGTTCAGGAATATTTTAATTCTTGAACTATTTATTTTATGTTAGTGTATATTAGATTGACAAAGAAGTATAAAGCCTTAACCATAATAAGAGAAAATATACTGAATTTAGAAGGATGAAAAAGTATAATAAATTGGCGAAAACAAACACTAAAAATGGTTGCGTTGAGTTGAGATGTATAGTAGATAACTAATAAATCATTACCTATGTTTTATGTATAAGAAAAAGCTAGAATACAAAAATATAAAAGAAGAAGAGGAGATACAATGACAGAGAAAAATGCAATAATAGAAGCAGGATGGAACTTTGACAACAGTTATGCTCGTCTACCAAAATCATTTTTTTCCAACCTTAACCCAGAACCTGTACGCTCACCTACGTTAATCATTCTCAATAATCCGTTAGCAACATCCCTAGGATTGAACAATAAAGCGTTGCAAAGCTACAATGGCGTAGCGGTGTTTGCTGGTAGCCGTATTCCCGAAGGCGCTTTACCAATTGCTCAAGCTTATGCGGGACATCAATTCGGATATTTTACGATGTTAGGGGATGGTCGAGCTTTGCTAATTGGCGAACAGATTACGCCTTTAGGAGAAAGGTTTGATATTCAGCTCAAAGGTTCAGGTAAAACTCCATATTCCCGACAAGGGGATGGTCTAGCTACACTAGGACCGATGTTACGTGAATACATCATTAGTGAAGCAATGCATGCGCTTGGTATTCCTACCACCCGTAGCCTAGCAGTAGTGACAACTGGTGAATCAATAACTCGCGAATCTGACCTGCCTGGTGCAATTTTGACACGTGTAGCTGCTAGTCATCTGCGCGTAGGCACTTTTCAATATGTTTCAAAATGGGGTACTGTAGAGGAGCTCAAGACTCTAGCTGATTATACATTAGAAAGACATTTTCAAGACTTTGATGCTGTTGAAAACCGCTATCTTTTCCTACTAAAGGAAGTGATAAAGCGTCAAGCCGCGTTAATTGCCAAATGGCAACTAGTTGGCTTTATCCATGGGGTAATGAACACAGACAACATGACTATTAGTGGAGAAACCATTGATTATGGTCCTTGCGCCTTTATGGATGCATATGACCCGAAAACGGTATTCAGTTCCATTGACATTCATGGCCGCTATGCCTATGGCAATCAACCGCAAATTGCCGCATGGAATCTCGCTAGATTTGCTGAAACCCTACTTCCTCTACTACATGTTAACAAATCGCAGGCTATCAAACTGGCAGAGAATGCAATCTCAGATTTTAATGAGTTGTATCACCGTAATTGGCTCGCGGGAATGAGAGCAAAACTGGGAATATTTAACGAAGAACTACAGGATGAATCCCTTATTGAAGGTCTCCTCAGCATGATGAATAAGTACGGTTCGGACTATACCAATACCTTCCTATCATTAACTTTTGATAAGCTAGAGGATACAACCCTATTTAACACTACAGAATTTGCTCAGTGGTATGAGCTGTGGCAAACGAGACTAGGCAGGCAGCAGGAACCAAAGGCATCTTCATATCAGTTTATGCAAAATAATAATCCTGCAATAATACCTCGTAACCACCGAGTAGAAGAAGCATTAGAAGCCGCGGTGAAACAAAGCGATTACAGCGTGATGGCAAGATTTCTTGATGTTCTTTCAAGCCCTTACGAACACTCTGCAAAACAAGCTGATTATGCTACTCTGCCTCCGCCATCAACCTGTCCTTACCGAACCTTTTGTGGTACCTAATGTTGCTAATATCATACAATATAGCTTGGTATTAGCAAAGGCTGTAAGAGTATTACTTTATGATATAAAATTGGTTTGATTTTTGTTTAAGTCTCAAATGAATATATAAATTAAATATGAATAGCTATTTATTAATATAGTTCAAGGATGTTTTGGTTCTTGGACTATTTTATATTATAAGAATAAATATAGAATAATTAGTACAATTGTGTAATTTAACTTGGAATTAAGATAGTATTCAATATAAATAAGATAGAAATCTATAAAACAAAAGAAAAATTATTGTAGGAGAGTACATCCTTTGTAAGTCACGTGGCTAATTACTCTTTGATTCAGCGATGTAAGAGATTCTCTCTCAATATTAGAAGTACTGAAAGATGTAAAGATTTATAATTACAATATATGAGGTTGTTAAGTAAATTCAACTGATATTAAAATGCTTTTACCCGAAAATGAGGTTGAATCTGATAGTTTTTTTACTCAAGATAAAATCTATATACATGTAAAATTTCTTAAAAACCTTGGTTATAATGGAAAGTTAAGATGTATTATAGAGTATAATTAAGGTAGATGTGTAATATTTACTATTCTTTTTTATGCTTAAATTAACATGATTAGTACAAAAGTTACGTGGATTAAAAGGGTTTGTATGATAAATATAGAATATTATAGATGCATGATTTTTAATAGTAGATGATAAATTAATTTGATATTCTAGGGTATTGTTACTGAGACATATGTTGCGAAGGTGGTTTGATACGACTGTTCCAGAAGAAATAAGTAATTGAATTAAAAGGGAGAGGATAAAGACTATGGAATATGAAATTATACATTTACCAAAAGATAAATGGAAGGGAACTATAATTCCAATAAAGTACGAAACAGATAAATATTATGATGTTATAGTAAATAAAATAGATAAAGGATTTGTTATTGAGATAGAAAAGAAAGATTTTACAAAGCCAGTAACTCATACACCAGAAGAATATGATTTCTCAGATAAATTATATTCAGATCACTGGGAAAATGCTTATGCTTGGGGAGTGTTAGTTAATGATGATTTAGTTGCTGCAATTGAAACTGATCAAGAATTATGGTCTAATCGACTAAGAATTACAGAACTATGGGTATCAGAAAAATATCAAAAACAAGGAATAGGTCATGCGTTAATTGAAATGTCAAAGGAGCAAGCAAGAAGAGAACGTCGTCGAGCTATTATACTAGAAACACAATCTTGTAATGTTAATGCAGTAGATTTTTATCAGCATGAGGGTTTTAGCTTGATTGGTATGGATACTTGTTGCTACAAGAACAATGATTTACAAAGAAAAGAAGTAAGGTTAGAATTTGGATGGTTTCCAGAAGAAAGGAAAAGATTAAATCATGAAGAAATAGAAATTAGAATGGAAACAGAGGATGATTGGTACAATGTAGAGTTAATGACACAGCATGCATTTTGGAATAAACATCATCTTGGATGTGACGAACATTACCTTGTACATAAATTACGTCAAGATAAAGACTATCTTCCAGAGCTAAGCAGGATAGCAGTAAAGGATAGAGAAGTAATAGGATGTATAATGTATTCAAAGGCACGAGTTGTTGATGGTGCAGATACGCATGAAATTATAACCTTTGGACCTCTTTGTGTAGAGCCTAAATGGCAAGGATGTGGAGTTGGTGAGCTGTTATTAAGAGAAACAATGAATTTAGCTGCAAATAAAGGTTATAAAGGTATTGTAATTTTTGGAGAACCAGATTATTATCCTAGGATAGGATTTAAAACATGTGATAATTTTGATATTACAACTGCTGATGGTAAAAACTTTGATGCATTTATGGGAATTGAACTAGCAGAAGATAGTATGAAAAGCATAAAAGGCAAATTCTATGAATCGAAAGTTTTTGAAAATCTTCCAAAGGAAGAAGTGGAAGAATATAATAAAAATTTTCCACAACTACAAAAATTAAGATTTCCAGGACAATGGGATTAATTAAATATAAAAATCAATTTAAACAACATTCTTAACAATGTAATAATACATAATCTACCAGTGAACTCATAAGGAATATGCACTACACAATAAAAAAATTAATGTGGATTAAGTTAAAAATGATGATGCTTGGAAGATATTTCGTCAAGATAAAGATTTTTTAAGAATTCTAAAAAAATATAAATTAGATTAAATTATATAATAAACTATTAGGCTCAAGCTCAAATACTACAGTGGGCTTAAGCCTAATAAGGGTGTATCATGTTTTAATTACCATCTTACATCTGAATTCAAACGATCATCAATGGCTAGCATACAAGCATGACATAAATAGTTGAATTTAATAATAGTATTTGTATTAATTTTCTTTTTAAGTTTTTTCATAATAACCCTCCTTTCCAATTGAAATTCAAGTATTTCACTTAACATATATTTAATGATTCAAAAGGTTCAGTTCCCAGCGCATTATAAAAATAAAAGCTGATTTTTAAAGGTGAAAATATAATATAGAAAAAACTCTTATGAAATTGAGGAGTTTATTCTTTAGAATGTTGAAGTACATATAATCTTTGTTATTTTAATTCTTCCTCTAAAACTCATTACAAAATCACCCATTGCAATTACTTAATTCATAGTTTACAGCTTGAGAAGTAAAGAGTTTGTAGTACAAACTATCTTTTTTGTTCATCAAGTTAGTATGAGTATCAAAATCAACAATTTCACCATCTTGAATTAATAAGATTCGATCACAAAATACACTACTTGACATGCGATGAGAAATATATATGGCTGTTTTGTTCTTGACTAAGTTGTTAAAATTCATATATATTTCTGCTTCTGCCAATGGATCAAGTGCACTGGTTGGTTCATCAAGAATAATTAATGATGCATCTTTATAGAGCATTCTCGCAATAGCAATTTTTTGCCTTTCACCACCAGAAAGCTCTACACCTTTATCTTCGTAAGATTTACCTATGACTGAGTTAATACCCATTGGTAAATTGTTGATAACTTCATTTAATCCTACTTGATTAATCAATTCTATTATCTCATCACTATTTTCACATATATCTTGGCATGTTATATTTTCTTTTATTGTAAACGCAAAAATTTTAAAGTCCTGGAATATAGCAGATACTTTATTTATATAACTTACATATTCATATTCGTATATATCTTTACCATTGATTAGAATTTTTCCAGAGGTTGGAGCATAAAGTCGGCAAATCAATTTAATTAGAGTCGATTTACCAGCACCATTAAGACCAACAATAGAGATCTTTTCGCCATATTTTATGTCAAAAGAAATATTTTTTAGTACATAGTTATCACTGCTTGGATATTTAAACGATACGTTTTGAAAAGAGACAGATTTAATATTCTCTTTCATTGACAATGTTCCACTATTACTTTGATATTCAGGTAAATTCACAAATTCCATATATGGATCTAGGTAATCAAGCATTTGCAATATAGTTGTTATGTTTTCACCAAGTTCTTTTGTAGTATTAGAAAAATTAATTGCAGCAGATACATACATAGTAAAAGACCCTATAGTAATAGGAGCATGTAGTTTACCTAGAGCTTTTAATCCTACATAACCATAGGCTATACTAGCTTGTAAATTGTTGATTATACTATATAATCCTTGAATTTTTCCTAGCTTGTTATAATAGATTTTAAATTCATTTATAAACTCTTGATTATAGGATGCTATTCTTTGTATTAGCAAAGGTTCAAAATTATACAGTCTTATATCTTTTTGAAATTTTTCTATAAGGCATATATTAATATAGTATGCATACTTACGATTGATAGGTATAAGGGACTGAAAAAATGATTGCTGATATTTCATAAAAGAATAATATATGAATAATGATAAAACAATAGTTAATATTAAAAATAAAACTAATATCCAGCTCAAAGTAAATAAAATAGTTACCAAACCTAACATACTCACTATATTTTTCACTATGTTAGCTGTACTATTAACAATATTTTCTAATGCTGAGCGATTATTAATCGCAAATACTGCTCGTTCTTTTAAATCTAAATAATATGGATCTTCTAAATAAGAATAATCTATGTTCATGATTTTTTCTGCCATAGTTAGACTCATCTTTTCGCTTATATTTATTTTCTTTATGGACATAACTTTTTTAAAAAGATTATTACAAAAAGCAAAAAACACATTGGATAATACTATTGCAGCTCCAAATATTATGAGTTCGTCAACTCTTTTATTACCGATTAATTCATTAATGAGGTATTTAGGAAGTACCACATTAACTACAATTCTTAGTCCTGAAAAAATAGCATCGACAATTAGCAGTACAATGTAACTTGGTGATATTCTCCAACAAAGCTTTAAAAATGATTTTAGTTTATTATAAAACATTTTAACATGTCTCCTTTTGATAATATTTACCTTGAGTAATAAACATTTTATAGTATTCACCCTTTAAATCCATTAATTCCTTGTGATTTCCATATTCAAGTAAGCCGTCTTTATCAAATAAAGCTATTTTGTCGCAGAATTTAGTACTAGCAAGTCGGTGTGATATATAAATTGAAGTTTTATTTTCTATAAGTTCGTTGAATTTTTCATATATTTCTGCTTCAGCTAAAGCATCTAGAGAACTTGTGGGTTCGTCCATTATTACCATATTTCCATTCTTATATAAAGCTCGAGCAATAGCTAGTTTTTGGTTTTCTCCTCCTGATAAAATTCTACCATTTGCATCTATTATCTTTAACATCATTTGAGATAGACACTCATTCGATGATTCGACTAAGTTGCTTAGTCCAGCTTTACATAATACTTTTACTGCTTTTTCATTATCCATATTAGATGTACATGCTACATTTTCACCTAATGTGTAGGCTAATATATTGATTTCTTGAAATAGAACAGAAAACATTGTGAATAGCTCTTGCTTATCAAAATCCTTACTAGAAATACCATTTATCAAAATTTCTCCTTCGTTAACATCATATAAACCAACAATAAGTTTTATTAAAGTAGATTTGCCCACACCGTTAGTTCCAACTATACCTAACCTTTGATTTTTTGGAATATGTAGATTTAAATTTTTAAACACATATTTATCAGTTTTAGGATATTTGAAGCTTACATTTTTGAATTCTATTTCTAATGTAGAGTCATTAATAGCTTTTCTACTGCCTCCTTTTTCATTTAAATCCGCTTCTAATAATTTGAATAAATCATTAATATATATAGTTTCAATATAAATAAATGACAAATCACTAAGTAGTGTGTTTAGTAAAAATGATAATTGCAATATTAGAGCCAAATACATAGAAAAATTTGCAATAGACATGCCATGAAAGACTTTTGATATTAATATTCCATACAATAGGCCATTACTGATAAGTAAAGAAAATAATCCTAAAAAACCTAATAAAAATTCCTTTTGTTTAATCAGCCTGTGTAAATTTATAAATTTCTCAAGTTCTTTTCTGTAATTTTGTACTACTCTTTCCTTAAGATTATAAAGGCGAATATCTTTACCATATGAAAAGTCATGAGTTATTTCATAATAGTACTTTTTTTTGCGTTCTTGATGAGATATTTTTGACTTTAATTTGTATTGATATTCATTAACTTGTTTCTGAAGACATAAACTAATGATTAAGTTCAAAATCAAACCTAAAAAAATTAAACTACTAACTGTACTTATCCAAATAGAAAGTAATATCGTAGTTAATAAAACTGATGGAACAGTAAAAAGTCTATGATAAACACCTTCTACTCCATAATCAGAACTACTAGCAGCATTTAATGCTCGTCCATGTTCTTCATAAAATCTAGCATCTTCTACATATTTGTAATCCATGCGAAGTAATTTTTGAGTTTGCATTTTTAAGTAGTTTAGTCTCAAAATAGAAATTTTGGTATGACAGTTTTCTTTTATATAAGTCTTAGAATAGCCAGTAATACTTGTTAAAAGAAAATAGCTAATAACTATGTAAATGATGTGTTCATATTGAGTGTTTATATCTAATAACTTATCTATCAACAGTTTTGGTAACAGAATAGAAAAAAAAGGATATACAATTTCTAAAATAGTGAAGCTTAAAAAGTATAAAAAAAGCTTTGGGTTTTGAGTTTTAACGTTTCTAAGTAATTTATTAATAGTTTTAAAGAAAGGATGTTTAAATAATGATTCCATAAGCTTAATTACTCCTTATTAATTATTTTCAAAAAGTTAAACCCAGATTATTCATAGAAAATTAAATAACTATACTTCATCTTTCCGTTTAGAAGATGTCCATTAAATCCTTGACATACCAACTCGGTATGCCTTCGAATTCACTGAAAGCTTCTATTTCAAAAACTTACAGCATATTAAGGTTAAATATTAAATTATTAGTATTTTAAATATAATGGATTAGCTATTTAAACTAATTATATAATATAATATAAATATTTGCAATATAAATAATATTTGCCATTTATATTAATTTATGGTAACATATTAAATATAAATTCCATTACTAGAAATTATTGATTCATTAATTCAACTTAGTATATTCTATTAAGAAGAATTATTGATGATTAAATAATTATAAAGGGGGGAAATGTATGCAAAAATTAAGCAAACCTTCATGGTTAACAGTTAGTCAATCAAGCGATAATTCATGTTGTTTGAAAGGCACAGTAGAAGTAAATGTTCAGTAATTAGAAAGGTGGATATACTTAACATTCTAAGGAATAATTATTCCTTAGAATGTTAGGTAAACCATTTAAAATGGACAGGAGGTATGAAGATGAAATTATGTCAACGTGTATATGTTCACACTATAGAATTTGAAAATAATTTTATTTTTAATGGTTTAACAGGATCAATCGATTTAGCAAATCGTAAAGTAGCTGAATTTTTAAAAAGTAAAGATATAGATAAGTTAAATGACCTTGAATCAAGCGAAATTGATGAACTTATAAAGTCTGGATATTTAATTGAAGATGATAGTGAAATTAGTGAAGAATATGTTTTTGATAAATATGTTGAATCATTAGGTAAGAGGTATGATAATAATCATTTTGAAATATGTCCAACTATGGATTGTAACTTATGCTGCCCATATTGTTTTGAACGTGATTTTAAAAATAGAAAAGACACTTTGGATGAAGAGAAACTTAACAGAGTATTTGAATTTATACTAGAACGTATAAAAGAAAATCCTAGACCTTCTAATATAGAGCTTTTTGGCGGCGAACCACTATTAAAAAAGAATTATCATATCATAGAAAAAATCTTTGATTTTGCAAAAGAAAATGATATAGGTATATTAATAACTACAAACGGAACACAGCTTAATGAATTTAAGCAACTTTTTTCAAAATTTAAAGAGCAAGTAAAACAGATTCAAGTTACTCTTGATGGTGATAAGAAAACACATGATAATAGGCGTATATTTAAAGATGGTTCAGGTTCATTTGATATTATAATAAAAAATATTACGAAAATATTAGATCTAGGATTCAAGATTGATGTGCGTGTTAATATAGATAAATTTAATATTGAAAATATATCGCAATTAGTAAATGGTGTTATCAATTCAAGTGAGCTACCAATGTATGATAATTTTTCATATTATTTTAGTAATGTAACGGATTATAAAAATTTAAACAATAATACATTAATAGATGAAGCAGATTTAGCGATTGCACTCGATCAATTGAATTTAGTGGACAAGGGTAAATTCCCATTATTGGGTTACTTAGTAGATTCAATTAGCAGTGTTTCAGCAAAGAGATTACCTAGTTTTACAAATTGTGAAGCTAATTCTATATATAATTATGTTATTACACCAGATGGATATGTATGTAACTGTCCAGAGGCAATAGAAATAGAAAATTATACAACATGGAAATATTATCCTGAAACAGTTAGTTTTGATACTTCAGATAATGGTTTCTATAAAAATATATTGAATGATAGTAATAGACCTAAGTGTCAAAAATGTAACATAGCTTTACTTTGCGGCGGAGGCTGTGTCATGATAAAGAATGACAAATCCAGAGCAATTCAGTTCTGTTCTATGCAAAAAGAAACTGTGAACAAGTATTTGAATTATTTAAGAAAAAAATTAGAACTTTGTTAATTGGTACAAAGACTAATGATCATTACTTAGGAAAGGGTGGTATTGAACATGATATGTGATTATATTTTAGTTAATCCGCCAAAATTAAAGTTTATGCAAAAAAAGATAGATGATGCTTGTCTAGGATTGGGATATATAAATGCAGTAGCTAAAACAGAAAATAGTGGGATGATTTTAGATGCATACCTGAATGATTGGAGCGTTTCTGAAACTGTTAATAAGATTATTAACCATAAACCAACTGTTGTAGGCATCTCATGTAATTTTTATTCATCAGTACCAACTACTGTTGAAATTGTAAATGAGCTTAGACATAAAGGGTATAAAGGACATATATGTTTAGGTGGACATGGTGCTTTTTCTTGTAAAGAAAATTTATTGAAATTTTTAGATATTAATTCACTTTGTTTAGGGGATGGAGAGCTAGCTTTTAAAGAGTTACTAAAAAAAATTAAGGATGGTACTTTCTCAAATAATGTAGATGGATACTATTTTAAAAGCGATGATGTAATTATAGATAAATATGCTAAAGTTCAATTGATAGATATTGAAAAATTACCATATCCTACTCGTATATATGAGGAGTCCTATCCTGTACGTGATGCAAAAGCACTACTAAATAAAAGAGGAACTCACTGCATATCTACTACTAGAGGATGTACTTACAACTGTTCGTATTGTGATATTTCTACATTTTATAATAAAAAAAGAAGAGTTAGAACGGTTGATAGCGTAATTGAGGAAATAAAACATTTAATTGATGAGACTGGTATTAAATCTTTTGTATTTAGTGATGATAATTTCATTGGTGGTACTAAAGAAGGTAGAGCTAGAGCAATAGAGTTTTGTAATGCGATTAAAAGAAACAATTTAGATATTGAATTTATAATGGAAGCAAGAGTTACTGATATATTTAATGATATGTTATTGCCATTAATAGATGCTGGTTTAGTTCATTTAAATGTTGGAGTAGAGTCTGGTTGTCAAAGGATGCTAAATACATGGAAAAAAGGGATAACAGTACAGCAGAGTGAAAAAGCAATAGAAAAATTACAGTCATTAGGTTTAAGTTATAACATCAATTTTATACTATATGATATGTATACAACATTAGATGAATTATGGCAAAACTATGATTTCTTTGTAAAAACTCGAATAGTAGAGTTTGCTGAATTATATATGACTTTGTTTGAAAATCATTTAGGTGTTTTTTCAGGAACTCCAATAGCTAAAAAATTAGAAAAAGAAGGATTGTTAAAGAACTATACGTTAGATTATGCTACAGAGGAAGAACAAAGAATATTTGATAAATTCCATCCAATTTATAGATATGAATTAATAGATAATAATATGAGATACTTTGTTGAAAATCATAATTATTGGCTAAGAAAAATCAGAAAATTAATAAAAGATAATGAAATGGATTTCTATAGCTACAGTACTAAAGCTATGAGGTTTTTGTGTCTAAAATGTTACAAAAAATCTATAGAAAATGGAGAAAAAAAAATAGTAGACACAGAGTCTTTAGATAAATTAATTGATAAGTTCAAGCTAATTAAGAATTTGGCATAGATGAACATAGGTTTTAATAGAATAAATATTATAATAAGTATAACCATAACTAATCATAGAATGATTAATTGTGGTTTTTAACTTTTTAAAAATATTATATTAAACTCAGATTATTTATAGAAAATTATGAGCAGTGAACTAAAATCTATGATTTTATGTGAATCGCTTAATCCTATTAAAAAGTAGAATAGGAGATTTATTAATTTGGTATTCTTTCTGATTAGAAGATGTCCATTAAATCCTCGACATACCAACTCGGTATGCCTTCGATTTCACTGGAATCTTCTAATTCAGAAACTTACAGCATATTATTCAAAGTTATATGAATAATCAGGCTTAAAAGTTATTTTTTTGGTGTTACTACCATATGACAGCAACATTCTCCTTTAGCTAATAACTTTTTAAATTCTAAGTTTAATTCTGGGAAACAG